>DIKJ01000168.1:36283-53790 GCA_002424525.1 Bacteroidales bacterium UBA5621
TCACCCGGTAAGATGTCTGAACCGGCCGGCTGATTACTCGAGAAGCAGTGCCGCGGCCCCTATCATGCCGGCATCAGCCTCAGCCTCCGACCTGACAATGGCAATGGGATCATATATCATATCCCTTGCCAGCTCGTAAAACCTGCTCTTTATCCGGTCGAAATAAAAATCTCCCAGATTCATAAGACCTCCGCCAAGAATGATCACGGGGGGATTGAATACCTGGAAAATATTGTAAATGCCGATCCCGATATAACCGGCACAATCAGTCACTACTGACATGCAGAGAGGATCGCCGGCTTCAAGTCCCTCCTTCAGCAGTCTGCCATCCACCTGCGAAAAATCAGAACCTTCAGGGAAGGGCAACAGGCTCTTAATTCCTTCAGCCGACTTCTTCCTGAACATCTGCGAGAGGGTGAGTCCGCAGGCAGTCGCCATAAGACATCCCCTGTTGCCGCATGTACAGATATAATCGCTGCCGGGATCAACGATCGTATGTCCGAATTCTCCTGCAGTCCCGGTCATTCCCCTGTAGATCTTCCTGTCAAGTATAATACCCGCCCCTATGCCGGAACTGATTGTAAGAAAGATCAGATCATCATATCCTCTTCCGGCCCCGAATCTTAATTCACAGTATGCCTGGGCGTTGGCATCATTGTCAAGCCTCACGGGCACTCTGAAAAAGCTGCTCAGGGAATCGCGCAGGGGGTAGTTCTTGAAGCCTTTCAGGTTAGAGGTAGTTATTGTATAGCCGTCCCTGTAACGGATATGCCCCGGGAAGCCGACCCCGATACCTTCAAGGTCCGCCTCACGAAGATCATTTTCTGAAAGAAGTTGCATTACAAGATCAGCAATATATTCAACGATCTCATTCTCGCTTTTAGCAGTATGATCGTAAACCGTTTTCTTACCGAGCACCCTTCCGTCGGGATATACCAGGCCAAGCGAAAGCTTGGTCCCGCCCAGGTCGACACCGCATAGAATTTTTTCCATTTGTTTTATAATGACTGTTCCGTTCTGGCAATTATATCGTTCTGTGTATCAGGCGACAATGTTGTGAAAAAAGCTGAATAGCCTGCAACCCTCACCACCAGATCGCGGTATTTCTCAGGATTCTCCCGGGCAGCGAGCAGTGTCTGACGTGATACAATATTATATTGCACGTGCCATCCTTTCAGGGTGGTAAAAAAGGTTCTGAGGATAGAGATCAGTTTCCTTTTGTCTGATTCCTCCGAAATGACCGATGGGGAGAGTTTCTGGTTCAGCAAAACACCCCCGAGTATCTTGTCTGTCGGCAATTTTGCCACTGATTTGAACACAGCAGTTGGCCCCAGTACATCTGTTCCCGACGATGGTGAACTCCCTTCAGCCAGCGGAGTGAATGCCTTGCGTCCGTCGGGTGTGGCAGGTACAACCGAGCCTGAAGGGACATTGGCGGATATGCTTGATGTACCGGCATAGTACCTGCATCCGACCGGGCCCCTCCCGGCCCTTGTTGTGGTATACTGTTCAAGTTCATTAATATAAGCCATATAGGCTTCACGAAGAAGTATATCAGTATAATCCTCGTCGTTGCCATATTTTGGGGCATAATTAAGAAGAAGCTGACGTACCCTTTCTCCTGATTTCCCTTCAAAATTATTCTCGAGAGATTTCCTCAGCTCCTCTCTTGTGATCTTTTTTTCTTCATATACAAGCTTCTTAATCGCTGCCAGGGAGTTTCCGAGGTTCGCTATGCCTACCTGAAGCCCTGATACGAAGTCATATACTGAACCTCCCTCCTTGATGGTTTTGCCCCGTTCAATACAATCGTCAACAAATGCTGAACAGAGGATATCAGGGACCATCTCTTCGAGTGCAGTATCGGCGGCCCTGTCAATCGCGACTGAGGCACGGGTGTAAAATTCGATCTGGTGCTTCCACGCATTCATCAGGTCGTCAAACCCGCGGAAATCTTCAAAACGTCCTGTTCCCTTATGGAAAATTCTGCCCGACATTGTATCGAGTCCGTCGTGCATGGCTGCAAGAAAGACGCGCATGAAGTTGATGAAGCTCATCCCTGTGCACCGGTAACCCCATTTCCCGGGGACGGCTGTCTCGATACATCCGATAGCTGAGTAATTATAAGCATCTTCCCTGCTGACACCAAGTTTTATGAAGGAAGGGATAACGATCTCGTCGTTGTTGAAGGCTGGCATCCCGAAACCCTTTTCAATAACCCTGATGCACTCCATCATGAAATCATCGCTTATGTTCCTGTGGAACCGCACCGAAAGGTTGGGCTGTGTAAGCTTCATCATTCCCACGGAACGGAGAATAAGGTAGCTCAGTTCGTTCACGGCATCCCTGCCGCCGGTGGTCTGGCCTCCGATAGTGACATTCTGATAGAGAGGGCTCCCTGCAGAATAACGCGTATGGGACCAGGAGCGTATCTTATTGACTGAAAGTAGCTTAAGCCACATATTGCCGAGAAGCTCCATTACGAAATCATCAGTGATCCTGCCGCTTTCGATGTCGTTCTTATAAAACCTGTAGAGGTACTGGTCCATTCTGCCAAGCGAGACGGAATGCCCGTTGCTTTCTATCTGCAGTACAAGCTGAACGAACCAGGTAAGCTGAAGAGCCTGGTAAAAATCTGATGGAGGTCTTTCTGAGATATTCCGGCAATTATCGCTTATCGTTAATAATTCAGTTTTACGTGTATGATCGGTTTCTTTGTCAGATAATGACCTGGCAAGTGCCTCGTATCTTTTAATGAAACTGATGAAAGCTTCAATCCCTTTTCCCAGGGCAGTGAAGAAGTCTCTTTTTGCCGGATAGTCAGGGTCGTTCCTGTCAAGTGACCCTGTTCTTGTGGTAATATTTTCGAGATAGCCGGCAAGACCTTTCTCAAGGATCTTTTCAAAATTGACTGCCAGGTGTGCATCACCCGAGGTCAGGTTTCCCTCTGCTCTTATAATGCCGGATTCATAAATATCCCTGTTCAGAGGGGACATTAATGAATAACCCCTTTCAATGAGAGTTTTGCCCTCCCACCACCGGCATATTTCCCTTAGCTCATCTTTCTGTTCGCGGGTTACAAAGAATGCATCCCCGGGCCGTTTATCGAGCTCGTCCATCTCCTTTACTATCCAGGCCACGACATATTCGGGAAAGATGGGAGCAGCTCTTGGTTTTGATGCCTGGTTGCCGGCAAGGAGGCTCCCCTCCTCAATGTACAGGGTCATCTCAGCCAGAGTCTTCTCAAGGGCAAGAGCTCTCCTGACTATTACCGGGAAGGATTCATGTTCACGGTAGACTTCGGTATAGATTCTTGCTCTCTCAGTGCAAATCGTCGGACGGGCAGAAAGCAACCTCTCCCTGAGGTGTTCAATCCTTTCTGTTATAAAAGCCTCTTTTGTGTCAGCAATCATTCAGAGCACAATTTTAGCAGTTAACCCTTTCTTTGATGCAAGTTCGGCATACGGAGCCACATCAGTTTCAGTAAGCCTTTTCCGGCCCTTATAGCTATAATCGATCCCAAGCATACGGTATTTTTCTGCCCCAAAGTTATTAAAAGGAATTAAATGAATCTCCCTGACATTTTTCAGAGTGCCTGTGAATTCAATAATAGAATTGATCTCCTTTTCAGAATGATTAAACAAGGGTATAACCGGTACACGTATGATAAAAGGAGCCCCTGATTTGTCAAGTTTTGTAAGGTTATCCATGACGAGCTGTGCCTCACCTCCTGTAAACTCCCTGAATTTGTAAGGATCGGTGTGTTTGAAGTCAGCCAGAAACATATCAGTAACAGGAATGTAATTTTTAATTCTTCCCCATTCAACATGAAGTGATGTTTCTATGGTAATGCTGATACTCCTTTTTTTTAATCCGGTAATAAGTTTCTTCAGATCAGGGCCCTGTAAAAGGGGCTCTCCTCCTGTAAGAGTTACACCCCCCCTGCATATCTCAAAGAAAGGAGCATCTTTTTCAACCTCTCTTATGATCTGGCCGGGATTCATAGAATCACCTGTGATTACCAGCGCTTTGGAAGGGCAGATATTATTCAGGCGAAGGGGATCCCTGAACAGGCTTCTGTCGATCACCGGCCTGCCTTGCCTGAGTACAATTGCCCCGTTTCCCTCAATGGCACAATCACCAAAACCGAGGCATAACCTTTTGTCGTACATTACCGAGGGGGCGGGGTCGTGACTTTCAGGATTATTGCACCAAAGGCACCTCAGAGGGCACCCTTTGAAGAAGATGGTGGTTCTTATACCCTCGCCGTCATGAATTGAGTATCTCTGTATATTAAAGACTGATAGCATCCGTTTATTCTAAAGGCGCTGATATCCCGGCAACCAATGCCTGTATTTCCTCCCGCTGTTTTGCCAGTTCCTTTATCAGTGGTCTGTCTGTTACAGATTTCCACCAGTAGCGGAAAGTGTGAAACCTCTCCTTCGCTATTTCCTGGTAAAACAGGGCTATGTATCCCGCAACAGGGACCAGCAATGCGAGCACCAGACCGGTCAGGCCCGCAAAGATCCCTGAAAAGATCATGACCAGCGGGAAATATATGAGATAAAGCAGAGTGCCCGTGGTGATGTAAAAAGAGCTGTAGAACCGGGGATCCCTGATCAGCTTTTCGCAAAGCGTACGGGGAACAATAAAAGGCAGAAGATTGCTCAGGATACCGGCAACATATACCGGAAATCCCGCAATTACAGCAATATATCTTAACCATCCCCAGTCGAGTTTCCTGGCAAGATTTGCATCTTTCAGGCTATTCGAATCCAGAAGATCTGTATAGACCTTTATTTTTTCCCTGAGTTTTTCGGAAGTCTCCGGTGAGGTACTCCTGATATAATTGATTTTTTCGCTCAAAGCCTTCTCACCCTGGCGCCTGTCGTCGGTCTCAAATTTCCATTTAAAGAACGGATGGATGATGTTATTCCTGGTCATTACAAACAGCTTTTCAGCCATCCAGTCGTCTGCGGGATTTTCAACAATTATAACCTCCTTCTGCAGTCCCGCATTGCATTTCTCGTTAAACGCCAGCAAAGCTTTCGCGGGATGCTCCCTGTAAAGTGCAGTAAGCTCCTTTATACTGAAGGAGTCGTGGAAATTGATCATCACCTCTTTCCTGAAGCGGGCCGGATAGGTATAATTTATGCCAACCGGTACTATGTTGACATCCAGCCCAAATTTCTCCTCAGCCCCGAATGCCAGCCTGGCGGTCCCTTTCCTTAGCTTCTGAAGCCGTTTCTCCTGGACACATATCCCTTCGGAGAACATAATGAAATTGCCGTTCTTTTTCAGGATGTCATAGATATCTGAGAAAGTCTCAAGGTTTTTGTGCACATTCTCAAGACCCTCCTCGAGCCTGTAAACAGGTGCCACATTCAGCTCGCGGAGGCAAAAACGGGCGAACCGCTTCCTGAACATGTCGGCTCTCATAGTGAAATGGATGGGCTGGGGCAGGTATGAACCGACAAGTATCCCATCCATAAAGGAGTTCTGATGATTGCCCACGAAAAGAAGAGGTTTTTCAAGGGGCACCTTTTTCAGATTGGAATAGAAGATGCGCCGGAAAAATGCCCTGAAGGTAAAGGGAGGAACTATATATTTCAAAAATCTGCTGAACATGATAAATCACTGGTTGCTTATTACTGCCCGTATACTTGTAAAGTTTAAGACTCAGGTCACCCGCGTCCGGTTTCATCCGGACGATGGCGACGGGTGAGAGTCGCTGTTTGGTTAATATTCACGGAATATCTTTATGTCTACCGGATTTTTACCCGGATGAAATATACGCACAAATATTTTTAAGAGGTTAATATTATTAAGCTTATTTTCCTGAACACCTTCATTTATAGAATATTATGACTATATTTACTTATGTCTTATAGGTATAAATACTTATAAAATATCTTGTTTACCAGTCTCCGGACTGGCATCAAAGAAAAATTTAACAAAAGAATTGGTTGTATAGGGTTAATTATTATTTTTAGCCAGATTAATAACCACCCTGATCTCACTGTAATGGATCTGATTCGTATTATCCGTGATAAAATCATGGAAGAACGCCTGATGCTTGTGTACAGAGGCGTGATAACAGCTGATAATTCAATACCTCTCTTAATGCTGCTTGAGAAGGAGATGGAGGATTCTGAATTCGGTTTCCTGGGCAGAAAACGGGTCTTCCTGTTCGTTCTTGAGAGCCTTCAGAATGTCTCAAAGCACACGCACGACATCAGGGTCTCTCCTATGTCGCTGGTAATATATTCAAAGCATGAGGGTGGTTACACTGTAGTTACCGGGAATGTTGTTGATAATTCCGGTATCAGCACTCTGAGAACAAAGCTTGACGAGATTAATAAGCTGGACAGCAAGGAGATAAGAGAAGTCTACAAGTTGATACTGAATACTGCGGAGTTCAATTCAAAGGGAGGTGCTGGCCTGGGCCTGATTGAAATGGCGAGAACTACCGGCAGCAAACTCGATTACGACTTTGTAAGGACTGACGTGGATACTACCTACTTTGTCCTTACAAAAAGTGTTGATTCAAAGGGTATAGGCATCCCTCAGGAGGATGACAGAAGATCTTATAAGGGAGAGAACTTCAGGAAGCTTGAAAAGCTGATGTCGGATAATAATATATACCTGATCTGGTCGGGACACATTTCTCCCGAGGTTGCCAGGGAGGTTTTAACCTTCACGGAGACAAAACTTTCTGAGGAGGATATAGAAGCAAAAGTACGCCGGAGGGTTTTCAGCATTCTGGTTGAGATACTGGAGAATGTGGCAAAATACGGCCCTGACAGGAAAGAGGAGGAGAAGTTCGGCATGCCGGTAGCAATAATCAGGTTTGAGGATGGTCTTTTTCTGCTTTCAACGGGGAATCTTGTGCTTAATTCGGGGATCCATGATCTCAGGCAGAAGCTTGACATGGTAAATGAGCACAACAATACAGAACTGAAGGATCTCTTCATAGAATCGCTGATTCAGCAGGATATAAGCACCGACAGCACAGGGAATATGGGTCTTATTGACGTAGCCCGGAAATCGGGTGAAATGCTGGAATATCAGTTCGAATCTGTCAATGAGGATTATTCCTATTTCACCCTTACGGTAAAAGTGGCAAATTACATTTCCGACTGATCGATAATCCTGAGAACGAAGCTGTTCCCGTCCCATACAGCATAACTGCTGTTTTGAACCCAGTCGCCCAGAAAGATTATTTCAGGTCCTTCCGGCAGTTTATATGACATTGCCAGGTGCCTGTGTCCGTAGATGAAATAATCTGTTCCCTCTTTCTCCAGGATGGATTTCGAATATCTTATAAGATCTTCTTCTTCTTCTCCGAGAAAATCGAGTTTTATTCCTTTTTCAAGACGGGAGCTTAAAGACCATCTGTGTCCGATACCGACACCAATCGAGGGGTGAAGCGAAGAATAGAGTCTGCGCAGGAATTTGTTCCTGAAAATTGAAAGAAGGATCCTGTAGCCCGTGTTTCCTGAACCGAGCCCTTCCCCATGCGCTATGTGAAACTTCTTCCCGTCAAAGGAGGCAGTCAAAGGACCTTTATGGATTGTCATGCCGCATTCGCCTGAAAGATAATCGGTTACCCACATATCGTGGTTCCCTGTGAAAAAATGAACAGGGATACCCGAATCGGTAATTGAAGAAATTGCACCCAAAAACCTGGTAAAACCGCGGGGAACGACCAGCCTGTATTCCCACCAGAAGTCGAAGATATCCCCGAGGAGGTAGATCTCTTCAGCATCGGATTTTATTTCGTTCAGCCAGGAGACTATTCTCTTCTCCCTTTCAGCCGGCACGCTCCCTGCAGAGAGTCCGAGGTGGAAGTCCGACGCAAAATATATTTTCCCTTTCTCCCTCAAGACGCAGAGCTAATTATTGAAAAGCTGATCAAGCTTTATCTGAAGTGCACGGCCACGAAGGTTTGATCCGATTATCTCCCCGTTCCTGTCGAACAGAAAGTTTGCCGGAACGGACCTGACGTTGAAGAGCCTTGCGTTTAGCAGATCACGGGGATCATCTTCACGTACGCTTATCCATGGGAGTTCATCAAACCTTACTGCCCGTTTCCATGCATCCTCATCCTCGTCGATATTTATCTGGTAGATCTCAAAACCGTTTCTGCTATATCTCCTGTAGAACTCCTTAAGCTGAAGGTTATCTGTGATACACTCTCTTGAAGAGACTGACCAGAACGTTAGAAGCACAATTTTTCCCCTTAATGATGACAGGGCTATTCTTCTTCCGTTGACGTCAGTCAGTTCCGGATCCAGCTTGGTTTCGGGAAACTGATCTGCAATTTCAAGCAGCTGCCTTCTGTAAAACTGGTCCAGTCCTGTCTTAAGGTCGCGGGTAAGAGCCTGAACGTGTTTTGACCCGGGGTAGTAGCGTCCGAGGGAGTCGGCCAGGATCTTCATGTACTGAAGATCACGGGTGTCATACAGCACATAGGTGGCATCATCGATCTTCTGGTATAATGCCTTTAATGAAGCCATCGAGGTTAAATTGGTGATAATGAACTCAATGTTTTTCCGGCGCAGCGACTTGATCAGGTCGGCGAATGCGGCTTCAAGCTGAGGGCCCCTTTCTTCAAAACCATCCTCAAGGGAGGCCTTGTCATAAAGGACACGCAGGGAATCGAGACTCTTTTTCGTGATGTTCAGTCTCTGATCAAGCATCCTTACCTGTTCCGACCCATCAGATCCTGCCAGTGAATAATCTTCAAAAAGGCTGGTGCCTTCAAAGGCTATGCTGATCTTTTCTCCCGGCCCGGCCAGGAGGGTAATAAATTCAGAATCGGAGTATCCGAGCTGATAGAAATCGGGTTCAGATGACCTGACTTTAAAAGCGAACCTGCCTTTTTTGTTTACTTTAGATGAATCGGTCAGAAGAGGAGTGTCTATATTGATCCTCTTAAGATAAATCATATCCTGTCTATCTCCGGTTATGTTACCATTAATCCGGAAAGAATTTTTTTTCTGACAAGCTGTCAGCAGCATAACCGGAATCAGAATAAGCATTGCTCTTTTCATAGCGGAAATCATAGTTGGCTGAACACTTCAGCAAGTTTAACAAGCAGGGCATTGCCCCTGAGGTTGGTGGCAATCACCCTTCCCTCCTCATCAAGAAGAAGGTTGTATGGAATGGAGTTGATCTTATAGAGGGGGACGACCATTGAATTCCAGTACTTTACGTCGCTCACGTGGATCCATCTGCCAAGGTTGTCGTCCCTGATCCCTTTCAGCCATGCTTCCCTGGATTTATCAAGGGAAACCTGGTAAATCTGAAAACCTTTTCTATTGTAAAGGTTATAGGCTTCAACAAGATTAGGGTTCTCCTTCCTGCACGGGGGGCACCAGGCGGCCCAGAAATCGAGGAGTACAATCGACCCCCTGGTGGATGAGAGTCTGATCGTATCTCCCTGCGGATCAGGAAGAGCTATCTCGGGAGCTGTCATGGCTGGCGTAGCATCCACGGAAGAGCCCTGCTCATCATCATATCTGGCCGCCATCTCAAGCACCTGGCGGTGGAGCGAAACAACCGGGTCATATTCAGGATACCTGTAGTACATCGCAGAATCAACTTTAATGAAATATTCAAAGTCTTCTTCCGGATTGAGCACATAGACTCCCGGAGCGATCTGCTGGTAAAGGGCAATAAGACTCACAAGAGATGAAAGGTTCTCATCGATATATCCCTTTGTGTAAGTGTTTATCTCATTCAGATAATCCTGGGCAAGGCTGTCAAGCCTGTTAATGATCTCCGGCAGGTCAGGGCTGTCGATGCTGGCCCTGTAGATCTCGCTCAGCGATCTTACTTTATTGATCGTGTTACGGAGTTCCCTGTTATATCCGATCATTGATTCAGTCCCTTGCGATCCTGTTATTGATAAGGGGTAATTCAACGAATCGTACAGGGCACTAATTTTAATTTTTTCTCCGGGCTCAAAAAGCATCGTGAGAAAGTTATTTTGATTAATTTTGAGCAGGTAAAATGAAGGGTGTTTGACAACTCTCTGAAAGTAAAAATTTCCATCATCAGATAATATGACTGAGTCCACGGTTACAAGCTCGTTTGCCTTTAGCTCATCAAGGAATATATATGTTCCCTGCACCGGGTTTTCGAGTTTGCCCGATATCTCCACCTTGTTGCCTCTGCAACCGGCGAACACTGACAGGAGAACTAAAAGCTGTGCTATTCTCAAATTCATCAGCAATTGTATTAAGTGATAAATATTTTTTATATTTTGAAATGCAAAGTTATTCTTTTTTTTATCAGCCCGAACCTGCTTCCACTTTATTCACAAATGAGGGTTGCAAAGGTATTGGCAAATATCTTTCCTGGTGCCGGTTGTTTTGGTTTGTTCAATATTATTGGTTAACTTAAAGAACTTTTTTACGTAGGATAAAACAATAATTATATGAGTTACATTAAGTTCGAGAAAGGACAGATAGTCAATCTTGAATATTCGCTCACAAGGGAAATAATCAGGACCAACAGGGCAGGATCCTATTCCTGTTATACAATTTTAGGATCCAATACCCGCAAATACCACGGATTGCTTGTATGCCCGGTTGACGAGTTAGGTGGAGAAAGATTTATCCTTCTGTCGTCTGTCGATGTTACGGTAGTATACAATGACCGTTCTTTCAATACCGGTATCAGGAAGTATAAAGGTGATTACTACAGTCCCAAAGGACATAAATATTTAGATGATATTGAAATTGAAACGATTCCTGTCAGGATTTACAGGGTTGGCAGTGTAATCGTCAAGCAGGAGCGCCTGCTTGTTCATCACGAGGAGCAGTTCCTTGCCAGGTTTACGGTGATGGAGGCATCGGAACCCATGAAGCTTCAGATACGCCCGTTCCTGGCCTTCAGGAACATACATGAGCTTACTCATGCCAACATGGCCGCAAATACAAAGGTTGAGTTCATAGAAAACGGGATCAGATCGAAGCTGTATGAAGGCTTTCCTTATCTTAACATGCAGTTTTCGGCAAAAGCGGAATTTATTCATGTTCCCGACTGGTATCTTGGGGTTGAGTATACCGAAGAACAGAAAAGGGGATATGATTATTCCGAGGATCTCTTCACCCCTGGTTTTTTCGAGATTGAAGCCAAAGAGGGGGATGTCATTGTTTTTTCAGCCTCAACGAAGGAGGAAAAAACGTCTGGTCTTAAAGCCAAGTTCACCAAGACCGTTGCAGGGAAGATACCAAGGAACAACTTTATCAACTGCCTGAGGAATGCCGCCCAGCAGTTTATTGAGAGGAGACACGGCGAGACCTATATCATTGCCGGTTATCCATGGTTCGGTTCGTGGGGAAGAGATACGTTTATTGCCCTTCCGGGGCTGGCACTGGCACGACACAGGCTGACACTTTTCAGAGAGGTCCTGGACACACAGGTTGGCAGAATGAGAGACGGATTGTTCCCAAACATGGGAAATCCCGATAATCCGGCATTCAATTCGGTCGATGCACCCTTGTGGTTTTTCTGGTCGGTCCAGCAATACCACAAGTATGGGGGCGCAGATGCATGGACCCTTTACAGCGCTTCGCTGAAGTCGGTTCTTGATGCATATAAGTCAGGCACAGCCTTTAACATCAGGATGCGTGAAAACGGACTTATTTATGCTGATGCCCCGGGAAAGGCACTCACATGGATGGATGCGGTGGTTGATGGAACACCTGTGACCCCCCGCAACGGCTTTGCTGTGGAGATAAATGCGCTATGGTACAATGCCGTTTGCTTTGCACTTGAGATGGCCGGGCAGGCAAATGACAAAAAGTTCGTAAAGGAATATGAGAAACTGCCTGAACTTATCAACAAATCCTTTCATGAGATCTTCTGTGACCATGAAAAGGGGCTTATTGCCGATTATGTCAACGATGAGGAGGGCAGGAACTTTTTCGTCAGACCCAACATGGTAATAGCAGTATCCATGCCTTATTCGATGCTCAGCAAAGAGGAGATGCAGAGGGTCCTGGAGATAGCCGACAAGGAACTGCTGACACCGAGAGGTCTGAGATCCCTCTCTCCCGGCAACCGGCTCTACAAGGGTATCTACACAGGCAATCAGGAAGAGCGTGACAAGGCGTACCATCAGGGAACTGTATGGCCGTGGCTTATCGGACCGTTTTGTGAAGGATGGCTTAAGGTTTACAGGGAACAGGGCGTTCAGAAGGTGATGAAGCTTTTCTACGGATTCGAGGAGGTTATGGGTGAGCACGGAGTGACAACAGTTTCGGAGATCTATGACGGGAACCCGCCACATACTCCACGCGGCACCATCTCACAGGCATGGAGCGTCGGAGAAATTTTGCGCGTCATCGATCTTCTTGAAGCAGAATATGAGAATATTTAAAGGGATTAAGATATGCGTGTTCTGATGTTTGGATGGGAGTTCCCTCCGCATATTTCAGGCGGATTGGGGACAGCCAGCTACGGACTTACCAAAGGGATGTCCAAACTGGATGACCTTGAAGTTATTTTTGTTGTTCCAAAGGCCTGGGGCGACGAAGACCAGACTGGGATCAGGCTTATTGGTGCCAACCGTGTGCCGGTTGCTTATAAGAAGATCTGCTATAAGGGATCCAGAAGACCGATTGAAAAGATTGAAATATCATCGAGGATTGTTCCTTATACCGACCCTGAAGATTTCTGGAAGAGGGTGAGATGTGAAGTGGCGGATTACAGCGTTTTTATTCAGGCAACAGACGATGGCACCGTCGATTTCACAGGCAGATACGATGCATCCCTGATGGACGAGATCTACAAATACTCGGTTGTGGCATCGGTGATTGCAGAAGAGAATGAATTTGACATTATACACGCACACGACTGGCTTGCCTACCCCGCCGGCATTGCCGCAATGGAAGTCTCGGGTAAACCGCTTGTGATCCATGTCCATGCCACCGATTTTGACCGCAGCGGAGGAAATGTAAACCCCGACGTTTACATTATTGAAAAGAACGGAATGGATGCGGCTTCCAAAATTATTACTGTCAGCAACAGGACAAGGGATATCGTTATAAATAAATATCATATAGACCCGGATAAGGTAGAGACAGTATACAATGCTGTTGAACCGGTTAAAATATCCGAGGATCTTTTTGTCGAGAAAGGTTTTGATGAAAAGGTGGTCACCTTCCTCGGGAGGATAACTCTCCAGAAAGGACCGGAATACTTCATTGAGGCCGCCTATAAGGTGCTGAAAGTGATGCCCAATGTGAGGTTCGTGATGGCCGGTTCAGGCGATATGATGGAGAGAATGATGCGCAGAGCCGCATACCTTAAGATAACTGACCGTTTTCATTTTACAGGTTTTCTGAAAGGGAAAGATGTATTTACAATGCTCGAGATGAGTGATGTCTATATCATGCCTTCCGTATCGGAGCCCTTCGGAATCTCCCCGCTCGAGGCAATCCAGTCAAACGTCCCCGTCATAATCAGCAAACAATCAGGGGTCGCGGAAATACTGACACATGCAGTTAAAACCGATTTCTGGGATATCGACGCCATGGCCGATGCAATCTACGGGATACTAAACTATCCTGCTCTTGCCAAAATGTTCATTAGAAATGGCAAGGAGGAAGTAATAAGGCTTAAGTGGGATAACTCAGCCAGGCATGTAAAGGATATCTATGAAAGAGTGATTTCGCAAAAATAGTATTAAGATATGAGTGCAATACAAAAAAAAGCAATATGCTTTTATTTCCAGGTCCATCAGCCTTTCAGGCTAAAACGCTACAGGTTCTTTGACCTTGGTCATGATCATTATTATTATGATGATTTTTCAAATGAATCTATAATGAGAAAGGTGGCGAATAAGTGCTATCTTCCTGCAAACGAGATTATTGCAGAGCAAATTGCAAAGCACAAAGGGAAATTCAAAGTGACATTTTCTCTTACCGGAATGGCAATAAACCAGTTTCGCCTCTATGCCCCCGAAGTGCTCGAGTCGTTCAAAAAACTTGCAGATACCGGAATGGTTGAATTCCTTGCCGAAACAAACTCACATTCCCTTTCTTCGCTTAAAAGCAAAGCCGAGTTTGAACGGCAGGTCAATTCGCACAAGGAAATGATGAAAGAGTTCTTTGGGATCGAACCAACATCATTCAGAAATACCGAAATGATCTATTCCGACATGATCGGATCGTGGGTCGCCGACATGGGTTTTAAGTCGATGCTCACTGAAGGAGCCAAGCATATCCTTGGATGGAAGAGTCCTAACTTCTTGTATTGCAATTCTTTAAATCCCAGATTGAAAGTCCTTCTCCGAAACTTTGTTCTCAGCGACGATATTGCTTTCAGATTTTCAAACAGGCACTGGAACGAATGGCCGCTGACAACCGATAAATATGCTTCGTGGCTCAACAAGCTTGCCCCTAAAAGCGAGCTTGTAAATGTTTTTCTGGATTATGAAACCTTTGGTGAACATAATCGTAAGGATACAGGTATATTCGAGTTTCTGAGCCATCTCCCGGGTGCAATCCTCAAAAAGACCCCGTTCAGATTCATGACACCCGGCGAGGTTGTGGAGGATCTCCAGCCTATAGCGGCGATCAGTGTGCCCTCACCGATCTCCTGGGCCGATGAGGAGCGTGATTTAACAGCCTGGAACGGCAATGAACTGCAGAGCGCTGCTCTTGACAAGCTCTATGAACTTGCGGGTAAGATCTCCGCCTGCGCCGACGATCAGATCAGTAAAGACTGGGATTACCTTCAGTCGAGCGATCATTTTTACTATATGGCAACCAAATTCTTCTCCGATGGTGCCGTGCATGCCTACTTCAATCCTTATGAAACACCTTATGATGCCTTTATGAATTACATGAATGTTCTGAGTGATTTCGAGATAAGGCTTAACAGGTGTATCCCCAACATAAACGAACTGCACGAAATATCCAAGCTTAATTCCCTGGTAAGGGAAAAAGAGCTCATCATAGATCAACAGGCGTATGAGATCGAACGGTTAAAGAAACGACCTGTAAGAGGCAGGGCTTCCCTGAGAAGTGCTGATCCCACAGAACCCCTGCCGGAGAAAGGAAAGATAAAAACAGGCAAGACGTCAACTGTTAAAAAGAGTGCCATGGAGACAAGGAAAAAAGCCACGGCATCGGCAAATCCTTTTTCTGCAGGTAAAAAACCGAAAAAAAAAGTATAGCTAACCTAAACCAAATAGAATTGTATAATGAATGTTGAACTGATTTTTGAAACCAGCTGGGAAGTCTGTAACAAGGTGGGAGGTATTCATACTGTTATCTCGACCAAAGCCTTGAATATTGTTAATGAACTGCATGATAATTATATTCTGATAGGACCTGATGTTTGGAGAGAGGATATCACAAATCCCGAGTTTATCCCTGACGAATCACTTTTCAGGGAGTGGACCACCAGGGCAGTATCAGACGGACTGAGGGTAAGGACCGGCAGATGGAACATTTCCGGAAAACCGGTTGTCATTCTGATAGACTTCACGCCTTATTTCGGACAGCAGAATGAGATATTTGCACGGTTCTGGGAGACCTACCGGCTCGACAGCATTTCAGGCCAGTGGGACTATGTGGAACCGGCTCTTTTCGGCTATTCGGCAGGCAAGGTTATCGAGAGCTTCACCTCATTTTATCATGAGCACCATAATATCGTGGCTCAGTTTCATGAATGGATGACCGGTACGGGGATCCTTTATATTGAGAAGCACGCTCCATGGATTGCCACTGTCTTTACCAGCCATGCCACAGTACTCGGACGCTGTATCGCCGGAAACGAAAGGCCGCTGTACGGCAAAATGAAAGAGTATAATCCGACCCAGATATCAAGGGAATTCAATGTTGTGGCCAAGCAGTCGCTTGAAAAGATCTCGGCTTCGGTAGCAGATGTATTCACTACTGTAAGTGATTTAACATCAAAGGAATGTGCTTATTTCCTCGGAAAAGAGGTTGACCTGGTAACGCCAAACGGTTTTGAAGATTCTTTCGTTCCGCCAAAGGAGACTTTTAAGGAGAAAAGATCTGCCGCAAGGGACAAGCTTATAAGGGTAGCCGAGAGCGTACTGGGTTATTCACTTCCTGACGATTGCGTTCTCGTGGCCAACAGCGGAAGATATGAATACAGGAACAAGGGAGTCGATGTTTATATTGATGCCCTCGGGGAGCTGAACATGATTCAGAATACAGGGAAAGAGTGTGTGGCGTTTCTGCTGATGCCCGCTTATCATAAGGGGCCCCGTCAGGACCTTGTGGATTATCTTTACAACGATGGTCCTATCAACGGTATTGACAGATATCTGACACACTGCCTCCATTATCCTGCAACCGATCCCGTCCTGCAAAAGATAAAGGAGAACAACCTTCAAAACAACCCTGAGGCGAAAGTCAAGATTATTTTTGTTCCATCTTATCTCAACGGTGACGACGGCATTTTTAACATGCCTTATTATGACCTTCTGATAGGATTCGACCTGACAGTCTTTCCATCCTACTATGAACCCTGGGGATATACCCCGCTGGAGAGCCTGATGTTCTCAATCCCGACTGTGACAACATCGCTTTCCGGCTTCGGGCTCTGGGTCAGGACCTATTTTGAGGATCCGGGAAACGGGATCTTCGTGGCCGAAAGAACTGATGATAATGAAAAACAGGTTGTTGAAGAGATCAGGGAATTCATCAGGAAATTCATGGGACTTGATGAGAAAGGGATAAAGGAAGCCAGGGAGAAGGCACATGCCGTTTCCCGGATAGCCATGTGGGACAGCCTGGTGAAGCATTATTTCGAGGCTTATCAGATCGCCCTCGCCCATACGACTCAGAGAAGGGAAGAGCCCAGGGAATTCATTTCGTTTGTTGAAGCACCGGGAATCGAAGTGCGAAAACCGCACCAGGTTCCTGTATGGAAGGATATTTACGTACAGAGCGATGTTCCGGAAAAGCTCGCATCACTTAAGGAGCTCGCTGATAACCTCTGGTGGTCGTGGAACACCGAAGCCGAGTCGCTGTTCAGGCGCATGGACCCGTCACTATGGGATGAGGTGCGGCACAATCCCAAATTACTGCTTGAGAAGATCGATTACAAGAGACTTCTGGTACTGGAGGATGATGATGACTTTACAACGGACCTTGAAAATGTGTTCAGATCATTCAGGGAATATATGGAACGCCCCGAAGATACAAAAACACCATCGGTGGCATACTTCAGCATGGAGTTTGGTATCCATCACAGCCTGAAGCTCTATTCAGGAGGCCTTGGTGTGCTCGCAGGAGATTATCTGAAGGAGGCCAGCGATTCGAATTATCATATTACAGGAATAGGGTTGCTCTACAGATTTGGTTACTTCAGTCAGAAGATAGGCCCTCGCGGAGAACAGCTTACCATTTATGAAGCTGAGGAATTTTCGCATCTTCCTGTCAATCCGGTAAAATCCTCCGATGGCACTCACCTGACAGTTTCCCTTTCGTGGCCGGCAAGAACAGTCAAAG
>DIKJ01000111.1:0-7184 GCA_002424525.1 Bacteroidales bacterium UBA5621
TCTGATGGAAAAAGCAGAATCAATAACCTGGTGGGAAAATGTAAAAGGAAGTGATAAAGAGGAGAATAATCCCGTTATAGCAGCTATGTTGTCAAGTCTGGACAGAAATGTAGGGAAAATTTTAAAAACCCTCGATGATTCAGATTTGGCCTCAAACACTTTGTTAATCTTTTTTTCAGATAACGGGGGACTTGGAAGCGAAGCGAAACAGACTCCCCTGAGGGAAGGGAAGGGATGGCTGTATGAAGGAGGAATAAGGGTACCCCTTATTGTCAGGTGGCCGGGGATGATTGACGAAGGCCGTGTCAGCAGAGAAATTGTCTCTTCTGTCGATTTCATGCCTACATTCTGTGATCTGACGGGTTCAGAAATATGTCCGTTCGTCGATGGAGTAAGCTTACTTGATCATCTGAAGACCGGGAGACCTTTACCTGAAAGAAATATCTACTGGCATTTTCCACATAACCATAACGGACCTCCATCCGGAGCTATCCGAAGCGGGAAATGGAAACTTATTGAATGGTATGAGAATAGTCTCCTTGCAACAGGAAAACCGGCATTCGGGTTATACGATCTGGAAAGTGATATCACCGAATCGATTAATCTCGCAGAAAAAGAGAAAGCTGTGACAATGAGGCTGTCAGGTGAATTAAGAAGGTGGAGGGAAGAAGTGAATGCACAAATGCCTGTTCCGAATGATATAGAGTAAATTATGGTTTATGAACAATAACAGAAAATAAAAAAACGCCATGTTAATGCTTCAGTTTATTAATAGAATTACCTTAACTCATCTGATCTTTTATTTTTGCCTCACAGGTGTTGCAGGCATCCCCGGCTATCGGGAAGAAAAGAAAAATGCTCCGGGCAGGAAGAAAGAAATACAGTGGGAGATCCTGTTTGACGGCAAAAATATGGATAAATGGAGAGCAAAAACAAATACAGCTTTCCCGCTTAACGGATGGAAAATAGAAAACGGATTGCTCTTCCTCGATGGCCGGGGGGGAGACATTATCACCAGGAAAACTTACAGCGATTTTGAACTGGTTTTTGATTTCAATCTTACCGAAGGAGCCAACAGCGGGGTGAAATATTTTGTGGATACCATTAAAAATAGTGTAAGTGGCAACATCATGGTCAATGGCCCTGAATATCAGATCATTGATGATTATAATTATCCTGGAATTAAAGAGGATCCCAACGGACTGAGCTCTACGGCATCAGCCTACCTCCTCTATGCACCGGAAAACAAAAAACTCAACCCTCATGGGGAGTGGAATACAGGTAAAATTGTTGCCAGAGGGATCAAAGTCGAACACTGGCTGAATGGGGTCAGGGTGCTGAGCTATAAACGTGGAAGCAAAGATTTTCTCAGGAAAAAGGCAGACACAAAATTCAGAGATGATCTGAATTATGGAGAATTGAAAAGCGGCCATATCCTGTTAACTGACCACAACGACAGGGTATATTTCAGGAATATAAAGATCAGGAATCTACGAAATGATAAGTAAATGAATATAAACAGGAAAATATTTATAGAACACTTCCTGGAAGCAGGTGCTTATTCTTCTTGTCTTCCGCTGTTTCGCAACCTGTCAGGGATGTTACCCTCTGATCTTCAGGATCTGGTTTTCCGTATAGGTAACTCCAATGTCGACAGGGTACATCCTGATGAGACTCGGGCATGTGATACGCCTTATCATACTTGGCGATAAGCTGCTTATGACGAATTACCATAAGCCATTTCAGTTATGATATTCAGGAATGGTGCGACTCAATCATTAATTACTTTTTGCAACCATTACTGCCGGTAAGGCACAGTGCCTGTTTCATCCACTTTATACCCCCATTTGTCAATATATTTCTGCCCCGGAAGAAATTCATCTTTCAGTTCTTTAAGTTTCTTTTGAAGGGCTTTCTCCAGTTTTCTTTTAAACCCTGCGTACTTATTGTCGTTAACAAGATTGACCTTCTGAAAAGGGTCTTTTATATTGTCGAAAAACAGCCATGGACCTTCCAGGTTCCTGACATAGGTATATCGTCTGTTGCGGATACCTCTGTATTCAATACCACCTCTGCTCCTGTTCCATTCTCCAAAAGGAGTTACGGAAAGGATCAGTATATTATTGTCTACCAGTTTTTTCCTCCCTGATAAGTAAACTGATAAGTCATCCCCCTCAATTGATTCTGGGATTTTTATGCCACTCAATCCCAGCAATGTTGGCAGGATGTCAGGTGTGCCAACCGGTGCTTCTATGGTAATATTCCTGGCTTCGTGGATAGCGGGGTATCTGAGAATAAAGGGAACGAGGATTGATTCATCAAATGGTTTCTGTTTTCTTTCCATACCATGAGAATAGAGCATGTCGCCATGATCAGAAGTGAAAACAAAGATCGTATTCTCTTTTATCCCGGCATCTTCAATGGTTCCGAGCAAAATGTCAATGCATTCGTCAAGGGCATTTATATGCGCATAATACCCTTTCAGGTCAGTTATTGCTTTTTCTCGCAACTGTTCAGGAACATTAGGGCGCAATTGTATATCAAAATTCTCATACTTTTTTTGGTATTCTTCCGGGGCTGTATTATATGGATTATGCGGAGGTCCCCATGACAGGAGCATTAAGAATGGCTTCTCGCCCCTTGCATGTTCCCGGATGAAATTAGCCGCGTCAAGTGTCTGATAATATGCATCATATCCCTGCCATTTGGAAGAGATAGTATCATCATTATCATAATAAAGGGAGTTGTTGTAATTATGTGTGCACTCAAGTACTTTCCAGTAACCGAATCCCTGTCGTCTTTCGGGAGGGATCCATGCTGATCGTCCATGACCATCAAGATGCCATTTGCCGATATAAGCTGTTTTATATCCTGCTTCCCTGTAAATCTTCCCCATGCTGTTTATCTCAGGGTCCAGTGAAACATCATTCATGAAGATGCCGTGAGATAAAGGGTAACGGCCTGTAAGGAGCGACCCCCTGTAGGGAGAACTGACAGGAGCGTTGCAAACGGCTGCAGAGAAAACCACGGATTCGGAGGCAAGCTTATCAATAGCCGGAGTAATTGCGTTTGGATCACCCGCAAAACCTGTTGCCTGTGCCCTCCACTGGTCGGCAAATACGAAAACCACATTGGGTCTTTGTTCATTATCTTCGTTGGACCTTCCGGAATTACAGCCTGCGGCGAAAATGCCTAAGGCAGCAGCTGAACAGAGTAAAAATCCGGGGTCAATTTTGGTCTTTTCCATTTAGCTAAAATATAAAATTGAGGATCTAAAAGCAAAAGTTTGTCAATCAAATTGGTTTTATGTGTAGTTTTAAGCTTACTAATAGTGGAAGATTTTTACAGACAGGCTTAATCCTGTTTACCTGAGGCAAGCCCTTCAGGGTTAACCATACAACATACCATTTAGAATATGAAAGAGAGTCATTTGCTTGCTATAATTGCATCAGCTGCACTGGCCGGTAACGGATGCAATAGCGGAAAACAGCCGGAGAACAAACCCAACATAGTTTTCATCCTGATCGATGACCTGGGCTGGAAAGATGTCGGATTTATGGGATCTCAATATTATGAAACGCCTAATATTGACAGACTGGCCAGAGGAGGTATGATCTTTACCCAGGCTTACGCAAATGCCTCCAATAGTGCCCCGACGAGGGCCTGCCTGCTTACCGGTCAATATACCCCGCGCCACGGACTCTTTACAGTCAGTAATTCGGATCGTGGGAAAGCAGAGGATAGACGATTGATACCTGTAATCAATTCAGAAGAAATATCACCGGATAAGATCACCATTAATGAAGCCTTAAAATCTTCAGGTTATATCAGCGCGGCAATAGGGAAATGGCATATAGGACTTAATCCCATTCAACATGGTTTTGATATTGGATTCGATCGTGTCAACCTGGGTTACAAAGGAGGGCATTTCAATACTGATGGCGAATATCTTACTGACCGGCTTACTGATGAAGCCATTAAGTTTATAAAAGAAAACAACCCGAAGGTAACCGGTAAGCCATTCTTTCTTTGCCTGTCTCATCATGCTGTTCATACTCCCATACAGGCTAAAAGGGATATTTCTCTGAAGTATGAGCAGAAGCCGGGAGATGGTTGCCACGGGAATGCTGATTATGCAGCAATGATAGAGAGCGTGGATGAAAGCGTGGCCAGGGTAGATCAAACGCTTAACGAGCTGGGAATAAGTGAGAATAGTGTTCTGATATTCTTTTCAGATAATGGCGGTCATGGCACCTATACATGCCAGAAGCCACTCAGGGGAGGTAAGGGAATGTTCTACGAGGGAGGAATACGTGAACCGATGTTCGTTTACTGGCCAGGTAAAGTGAAAACCGGATCAGTCTGTGATGTTCCGGTAATCAGCACAGACTTCTATCCTACTTTTCTGGAAATAGCAGGTGCTATGAAACCTGATAATTACATTCTCGATGGGGTAAGCATACTGCCTTTAATGACGGGAGGCAAATCAACCGGACGTAATTCATTATTCTGGCATTTCCCGGGCTATCTGGAGGCTTATTCCGGCTTAAAGGAGGATTCACGCGATCCCCTGTTCCGTAGCAGACCGGTGAGTGTAATTCGTAAGGGCGACTGGAAACTTCTTATGTTTCATGAAGAATGGGCACTTGACGGTGGAGTTGAGAATATTTCAGAAAATAATTCTATTGAACTTTACAATTTGGGAAACGATTTGAGTGAAAGCAATAATCTTTGTAATACCGAGGAACAAATACGTGATCAGCTGCTGAGCGAACTTCTACAATGGCTGAAGGAAACTGGGGCGCCAATTCCTGCAGAAGCAAATCCGGAATTCAAAAAATAGAATAATCATACATAAACTACCCCATAACGTGGTTGTAATACAGGCTGGATTAATTAAAACGACATATCAAGATCTTCCGGTGGTGTATAGTCAGAAACGATTTTAGCCTTTGTGTATTTTTTTATCTGAGCATCACATTTTTTACGAAGTTGTTCAAGGACTTTTCTGTTAGCCGGATCCTGTGCAAGATTTGCAGTTTCCAGCGGATCGTTCACCAGATCATATAATTCTTCTGGTGTCTCAATAAACCTGTATCTGAAATACTTCCATTTGCTGGTTCTGATCCCTTCACTCGATGGTATCTCCGGCAGCTTCCAGAGGTGTTCAAATAATAGGGCTTCCCGAACCCTCTCCGGCTTCCTGTTCCTCACATACGGAAGAAGGCTTATGCCCTGGTATTCTTCAGGTACTTTAACTCCTGCAATATCAAGTATCGTTTTAGTTACATCGATATTAAGCACCATATCATCGACCTCAAGATGCTTTTTTTCTCCCGGATCATAAATTATCAACGGAACACGCAGGGAAGTTTCGTGCATCAGCCATTTCCCAGCCAGTTGCCGTTCACCCAGATAGTATCCGTTATCGCTCGTGAAAATAATTATTGTATTGCCGGCTAATCCTCTCTCTTCCAGTAGTTTTCTGAGCTCTCCAATTTCATCATCAATCTCGCTGATCATTCTGTAATACCCTTTGACGCTGTTCTGGTATTTTTCCGGAGTGTCAAACCGCCATGTCCAGCGCAGTCTGTTGAAGCCGTCCCTGACCTCCTGCGGCAAGGCATTAAAGTATTTATCCTCTCCCAATACCGGTGGAGGAATAGTTATGTCGTTATAGAGATGATCCGTTTTTTCCTGCCAGAAGTACTGCTCCGGGGCATTGTCGTGGGCATGTGGTGCGCTGAAGCTGAGCGACAGGCAAAATGGTTTATCCTCTGGAGCATTCAGAATAAATTGCTGAGCCTGAAAACCGGTATATCGGGTAAGGTGAACCGTATCTGTTCCGATGGTTTTATAGAAGTAGCCTATTCTGTTCGGATGGTTGCCGTTACGATCATAAATATCCGCTTCATTGAATATTTTTTCTGCATCCTTATATGTCACCCCCAGCTTACCGAAAAAACCTGTGTGATAGCCATTCAGTCCAAGGAGTACCGGGTAACTGAGTTGTATATAAGGTTCTTTCAGAGGACCCTGCTGAAAGGTATACCCATGGGTCCGTTCATACATGCCGGTGAGTATTGAAGCGCGGCTTGCTGCACTAATGGGAGTTGTTACAAAAGCGTTTTTAAACCAGGTCCCCTCACCAGCCAGCCTGTCCATTTCGGGGGTTTGAATTATTTTATTTCCGGCATACCCAAGGGCATCCCAGCGCTGATCATCGGTAAGGATAAAAATAATGTTGGGCCGCTTGTTCTGATCTATTTCCTGCCTTGCAGACGTGCAGCCGGCCAGCACAGAACATCCAATAAATATTAAAGGTAATTTTTCCATCCTGCCAAGATACAAAATCCTGAATGTTCAGGGAACACCATTCAATTAAACTCAGTATTATGATTATATTTACTACATGGTTCTGAACAGGTTGTATTGTTGCCAGCTGGTATAATTATATCTGATTTATAAAAATTACAACTTCATTAATTTTAACCTTTGTCGCTTGATTAATACTCTGTTTATATGAATGCTTTATCAACCGGGATAATCTATTCTGTGGGAGGATGCCTGATACTTGGGGCATGTCAGCCGGATAAAAAGGAGGTGTGCGTGCGCCCTAATATACTCATTGCCATCAGCGATGATCAGTCGTGGCTCCATACCAGCTTTGCCGGCTGCAAATTTGTAAATACTCCCGGATTTGACAGGGTAGCCGGCAGCGGTATCTATTTCTCAAATTGTTATGCGGGCTCTCCCGGTTCTGCGCCATCGCGCAGTGCACTTGTGACCGGACGTTATCACTGGCAGAATGAGCAAAGCGGTCAGCATGCATCGAGCTGGATGAAGAAATATGTTCCCTTTACGGATGCACTTGAGGCGAACGGTTATCATACGGGATTTACCGGGAAAGGTGTAGGCCCGTTCCAGTATGCCCGGGATGAGATGGATTCGTTATGGAGAAAAGAGAATGCTGCCGGGAAAGCCTATAATTCAATTCAGTATAAGAAAGGTGATCCTTCAGATGAAAGAACCGCCGGTGGAATAGGAGGGACCAACTATTTTGCAAATTTCCGCGACTTTATGCAAAAAAGCCGGAGCGGAGAGCCCTTTTGTTTCTGGTATGGTGCAACAGAACCACACAGGGCTTACGAGAAGGATTCATGGAAACGCAACGGAAAAGATCC
>DIKJ01000111.1:7306-7436 GCA_002424525.1 Bacteroidales bacterium UBA5621
TCGTTATAGTGACGGGCGACAACGGAATGCCTTTTCCAAGGGCCAAGGCAAACTGCTTTGAGTATGGAGTCCATGTTCCTCTGGCCATAAGCTATCCCGGAGGATTTCCGGGGAAAAGAGTTGTGGATGA
>DIKJ01000111.1:7520-7901 GCA_002424525.1 Bacteroidales bacterium UBA5621
AAATCAAAGAACCCGGGGATTGTTGATGAATCAAAGAAATATGTCTTTGCAGGACGGGAGCGCCATTCATCGTCGCGATGGAACAACCTCGGATACCCTCAGCGCGCTATACGAAGTGAAAAGTATCTCCTGATCTGGAATCTTAAGCCCGATCTCTGGCCGGCAGGTGATCCGCAGGCAATAGATCAGGAGACAGGCAAACTTCTTCCCATGTTCGGAATAGACGATAAGGGAATCCATCATTCCGATTGGGCATTCACCGATGTTGATGCGGCTCCTGCAAAATCATTCCTTATTGAAAACTATTCTGACGAAAAGATCAGATACTTTTTCGATCTGGCATTTGCAAAAAGGGTTGAATATGAGCTGTACGATGTCAGG
>DIKJ01000111.1:8000-19107 GCA_002424525.1 Bacteroidales bacterium UBA5621
AGGAAATATTTGAGACTTATCCGAGGTTCAGCCCTATGAGAGAGTTTCCCGGACATTAAGAGTTTAAACTATAATTAATATATTCATTTTCAATCAACTAACAACTCTTACCCGCCAAAGCCTTGGCGACGGCGGGCAGCAACTAGCAACCAGCAACTTAGATTAATTAATAAGATCAATTTCATGAATGTAAAGAGAGAATTTATCCTGTTCCTGAGTCTTGCAATTCTGATTGCAGGATGCGGAAAATCACCCCGGGAAAAAGTATCTGATGAAGAGGCTCCCGGTGAATTCACATACAGAATGGAAATGGCAAAGGAGCGTCTGACAACCAGCAAGTTCCTGCCGGTCTATACCCCGGAATTTATCCTGGCCGACGTAAATATCAATCCGGATGATCCCCGCCGGTTTGACAACTATTCAGGTGATATCTCGGGGCGATATGTAGAGGTCATGTCAGGGTACCTGAAGGAGGGTGACCCGGGAAAGCTTACTGAGCTGGTAAAGAATATCCTGAAATTTCAGCACAGTGACGGCCGTTTTGGCGATACTTCACTGGTGTTTACCGAAAAGTACATTGACAAAAACCACATGCCTTTGCTATGGGGCAACGGACGACTTCTGGTCGGGCTTCTTGAATACTATAATCAAACCCTGGATAAAGATGTTTTGGCAGCAGCAAAGAGGTTAGGTGACTTTTTCCTGAGCTCTTACCGGGAAGTGACTCCTGTGGTAGCCAAAAGGCTTGAAGGACTCGGCGCGGACGGAATAATATGTTTTACACAATATGTCGAACCTCTTGTAATGCTGTCACAAATAACCGGTGAAACAAAATATGCTGAAGTTGCTGCGAAAGTATATCAGACATTACCTGCGAGAGGAATTCTTCATTCACATGGTTATCTGACAACCCTCAGGGGCGTTCTGAAACTTTATGAATTCGATGGGAACAGGGCTCACTTTGACTATGTTATGCATGCATATCGTGATCTTGTAAATTCAGGCGATTATACGATCTATGGAGCCGTTATGGAATATTTCGGAGGCAAGGGCGACCGCGATGAAGGGTGTTCTACCGCTGACTTTATAAGGTTAAGCCTGCATCTGTATAAACTATCTCAGGAAACTGAATACCTTGACCGGGCCGAGTTTGCCATTTATAATGCCCTGTACTTCAATCAGTTTTTCACAGGTGATTTCGGCCATCACGTTATTAACCAGGTTGAATCTGCTCCGACTATACATCATATGGCATGGTGGTGTTGTACCATGGCCGGGTTAAGGGCAATGCAGGTTATTCAGAATGAGTACTTTGCCGAAAGCAATAACGGATCTGCAAGACTAAACCTTTACCTTGAGACTGATTATACGGATGAGAATATTTCATTGTCGGTAAGAAAGGGAGGACTGGATGGTAAGTTTCATATTTATAATTTAAAACTGCTGCGAACCGAAGGGATGGACGAACCGCTTTTAGTGCGGAAACCACCCTGGTCGGATAAGGTGGAGATCTTTCTGAATGAACGGAAAATTGATGCCGGGATTCAAAACGGCTATTATTCAATTGAGCAAAAGCTGAATCCAGGGGACCTGCTTCAGGTACGGATGACTTACCAGAGTAAAATAATCACACGAGATAAAAGATCTGTCCTTCTAAGTGACATCACAGGCCCTGTAACAGGTACTCTGAACTACGGACCATTTATTCTGGCCATAGATAATAATCTCGATTACACCTTTCTGTCAGAGCCCAATAACAACACAGTTTATATCAATACTGTAAGGAATGTTTCCAAAACTGAAATCATCAACCTGATTCCGGATGATTCCTTTTCAGGGGATGCTTATTTAACCACCAGATATAAACATGGTGGTTTCCCTTCATATTATGATGCTGTATTCAGACCGGTCTCTCAGATGACCTTTCAGAAGCATCCCTATATGATGATAGCCATGCAATTCATTCCCGAATGAATTTTTATCAGGAATGAGGCGGAGAATTATTTCAGACTGCCGGCGTTTTTAACGGATCAAATACTTATTTTTACTGATAGTAAATGATCCGGATCAATCTGAACATTAACTACACATGTTATTTACACCTGATTACAATATTAATACCTGAATCTATGACAACACGACGAACTTTTCTGAAGAACACCGCACTTGCCACTGCCGGGCTGGGACTCGCTCCTGCAGTATCCGGGACCTTAGCCGCCTGCGCACCATCCGACAGGATAAATGTCGGGCTCATTGGCTGTAACGGAATGGGTTACAGCAACCTGAGGGAGTTTCTTAACCATCCCGAAGTGGAATGCATTGCTTTGTGCGATATTGATGAAACCGTTCTCAACCGAAGGGCCGGGGATGTTGAGAAAATACGGGGCACCAGACCGGCAAACCTGTATAAGGACTGGCGCCGGTTGATCGATAACAAGGATGTTAACCTGGTTATAGTAGGAACACCCGATCACTGGCATTGCCTCCAGATGGTTGCCGCCTGCGAGGCAGGAAAGGACGTGTATTGCGAGAAGCCTCTTGGAAGGACGATTGAAGAGTGCAACATTATGATAAATGCAGCAAAGAAAAACAAGACCGTTGTGCAGGTCGGACAGTGGCAGAGGAGCGATCCTCACTGGCTGGAGGCGGTTGATTTCCTGAGGTCTGGTAAGCTCGGGAACATAAGGCTTGTAAGAGTTTATTCATATCAGGGCTGGAACACCTCCATCCCTGTGGTTGCTGATGAGCCTGTTCCTCAGGGAGTCGATTATGACATGTGGCTCGGCCCGGCACCCTCCCGTCCATTTAACAGGAACCGCTACCATTTTACATTCAGATGGTTCTGGGATTATGCCGGAGGGCTGATGACCGACTGGGGTGTCCATCTTCTAGATTTTGCACTCTATGGGATGAACGTTACAGCACCGAAATCCATCATGGCAATGGGCGGTAAATACGGCTATCCCGACGATGCGTGCGAAACACCCGACAGCCTGCAGGTGATTTATGAATTTGAAGGCTTCAATGTAATGTGGGATCATGCCATCGGCATTAACGATGGCGGATATGGCCGCAATGCTGTACTTGGCTTTGTGGGGGAGAACGGAACACTGGTTGTTGACCGGAGCGGATGGGAGGTTATTCCCGAAGTTGTGAACAAGGTTACGAGGATGGAAGCTATCCCCTGGAAGAAGGGTACAAACGAAGGACTGAAAAACCATGTTAAGAACCATCTGGATTGCATTGTGAAGCGCAATCAGAAAACCACTGTTGACGTTGAGATCGGAGCACATATAGCTAAGTTCTCAGCGCTTGGCAATATTGCATACCGCACGGGTAAGAAGCTGGTTTGGGACGGAACAAGATTCACCAACGATACAGAGGCAAACAGCTATCTTGTTCCTGACTACAGGGCCCCATGGAAATTGCCGAAAGTTTAGCGCTCTGATAATAAATAATTTACATTATATAAAGATAAGATATGAGAAAGGTTAAGTTAGAATCAAGACGCTCCTTCATAAAGACCACGGCGAAAGGAGCAGTAATGGCTGCAGTTGTCCCGGGCATCCTTAAAGAGGAGATCCCTGTTCCGGAAATTCTTACCCAGCAAGCCAAAGGTGCAAACGACAGGATCCGTGTCGCCGTGCTCGGGATAAACGGACGCGGAAAGAACCACATCGAGGAGATCATGAACCTGTCGCAAAAGGCTAATGTTGAAGTGGCAGCAATATGCGATCCTGATATGGCGCTTCTGACACCCCTGGCGGCAGATTTTGAAAAGAAATATGGCAGAAAAGTTGTCATCGAGCAGGATTTCAGGAAAACCTATGCAGATAAGACAATCCATGCCGTTGCACTTGCCTCACCCAACCACTGGCATGCCCTTCAGACCATCTGGGCCTGCCAGGCAGGAAAAGACGTTTATGTTGAGAAGCCTGCCACTCATAATATTTATGAGGGTAAAAAGATGATAGAGGCTGCCTACAAATATAACCGCATTGTTCAGCATGGTGTCCAGCTCCGCAGTTCACCGGCAATCAGGGAAGCTATAAAACATCTGGAGGACGGACTGATAGGCCGGGTTTACATGGCGCGCGGGCTCGTATTCCGCTGGCGTCCGGATATTGGCGACAAAGGCATTTCTGCGTTGCCTGCCGGCCTTAATTATGACCTTTGGTGCGGTCCTGCACCCATGAGGCCATTCACCAGGAACCTCGTTCATTATAACTGGCACTGGCACTGGAATTACGGCAACGGCGATGTCGGCAACCAGGGGATACATGAGACTGACCTCTGTATGTGGGGACTTGGGGTAAACAGCCTGCCTGAGCGTATCACCTCAATGGGAGGCAAATTCCTCTGGGACGACTGTAAGGAGGTACCGGAAATACAAAGCTCCATCTATCATTATCCGAAGGAGAAGAAAATCATTCAGTTTGAAGTCCGCAACTGGTGCACAAACCTTGAAGACGGTGCCGGAGTGGGTAATATCTTCTACGGCGACAAGGGGTATCTGGTCGTTAACGGGTACAATTCATACGAATCCTACCTTGGAGAGAAACGGGAGAAAGGTCCCAGCCGCAAGGAGGGGGGTGAGCTTAGCCTCCATTTCAAGAACTGGTTCGATGCCATCCGCGCCAGGGATATGAGCATTCAGAACGGGCCGGTACAGACAGGACACCTCTCTTCTGCTCTTGCACACCTGGGCAATATCTCATACAGGCTCGGCCTCCAGCTTACGTTTGATCCGGTGGCTGAACGTTTCTACGGCAATGGGGAGAATGAGGCAAACGCAATGCTAAGCCGCGAATACAGAGCTCCATACGTGCTGCCGGAAGTGGTGTAGTGGCAATTAATAAAATATAATTATTATACAGTTCAGCTGAAAAATTGCTCAGAGATGAGTTCAGTAATGATTTTATTATAAGTTTGGGTAAATTTGCAGGAGGGATTAAGTAAATTTACTTACATTGAATGAGTTCCTGAGTGATTTTGAGCTTGTAAGAAGGCTTCAAAAGGGGGATGTTGAAGCCTTCGACCTGATATATGACAGATATTCAGGCAGGCTTTATTTATTCTGCATGAAGTACCTAAGGTCGCATGAGGAGTCAGAAGAGCTTATTCAGTCGGTCTTTCTTAAAATATGGGAAAATCATAAAAACCTTATCAAAGAATCCTCTTTCAGGTCATTTCTTTTTACTATAACCTATAATGATATCTGTAAACTATTCCGCAGAAGAGATTACAAGAAGAAGTTTATTAATGAAGTGCTCCACACCAGATCTCCTTTTACCTCCGAAGTAGAAGAAGGGATTGATTACCTGTCTGTTCTGGAGCGGGTGCAGAAAATTATTGGCAAACTGCCTGAAAGACAGAAAGTCATATTTGAGAAGAGCCGCAAGGAAGGTAAGTCAACAAAAGAAATTGCGAAAGAACTGAAACTTACTCCCGGTACGGTTGATAATTATATTTCAGATGCCCTTAAAGCCTTACGAAATGGTCTGACCCGGGAAGATCTGCAATAGTGTATCTTTTTACTGAGACTTACATTAATTAAGGACATAATCTACTGAGAGCAAAGAAATAATTGTTTCTATATTAGATTCATTCAATTTAAGGATATAATATCTAACAATCCGATAGATATTAAGAAAGAACAATACGGCTGGTTAGTTGGATTATGTTATATACAGCGTAATGTTAATGAATCAGAGAATGGGTTGGGTTAGTTAGTAGGGCGCTGGCAGGTTATTGCAGTTAAACAAAATTTATTACTGAAATACCTGCCAGTCTCTTTGCTCAGAGCACAGAGCACAGAGCTCAGAGCAAGAAAGCTTTAATCACAAATCAAGACTCACAAATAACAAATCACAAATTAATGCCTTCTTCTGTCTTCGGACTTCGGACTTCGGACTGTCTTCTGTCTTCGAAAAAAAATATCCCCCTGCCAATATGAGATTCCTTCCTCTTAAGGATATAACAAATAATTAAGGCATAATAACACAAATCTTAACGACCAGGCAAATTGAAACAAGAAGAGATTGACAGAATAGAGCGCTACATAAACGGAGAGGCAGACGATAATGAAAGAGATTATGTGGAATCATTGTTTATCAACGGGGAAAGCAATCTCTATCTGCGTAACCGGATCAATAAAGACTGGGACATGATGCTCAGAGATGCTGAGAAAAAAGATGTTGATACCAGACATATTCTGGACAGGATACATCATGTTATCCGGAAAGAAGAAACCAACAAGAACAAAAAACCGTTGAGGAAGCTATTGAGAGTCTACATGAAGGCAGCAGCAGTTCTGCTGATACCGTTGCTTTTTGCGGGCAGTTTATTATACCATTATGTATCCGACAAATATCTTAAAAACACGGGTGAAGAGGCAATCACAAATATCTATGCACCCTACGGTTCACGGGTTTCATTTACTCTGCCTGACGGAACCACAGGTATGCTTAACAGCGGTTCTTCTCTGACTTACCGACTTCCGTTTATAAAGAACCGGAAGGTTAAACTTGAGGGTGAAGCATGGTTTGAGGTAAAAAAAGATGAACAATCTCCCTTATTGGTCGATGCCGGCAATTCGGTAGTATGCGTTCTTGGCACCAGTTTTAACATAAGTGCCTATCCCAATGAAAATTATATTGAGATTGTTCTTACAGAAGGAGAAATTGAGTTTCTGGATAATATTAAAGGACAGCGGGAAATCATGAAGCCAGGAGAAAGGCTGATTAATCAGGGAGGAAGAGTCAGTAAATCTTATGTCGAACCGGAAAAATATACTTCATGGACTGAAGGAAAGCTTATTTTCAGGGGAGACCAAATGGGTGAAGTTGCCAGAAGGATCGAAAGGTGGTATAATGTTAAGGTAATCCTTGCCGACAAGGAACTTTTAAAATATTCATTCCGGGCAACATTTGAGGACGACCGACTTGAGGACGTTCTCAGGTATCTGACCATGACCTCACCCATATCCTATAGAATAACACCCAGGACGATTTTGCATGACGGAAGCTTTAATAAGGAAGAGATCACAATTTATAAAACCAGATAATTAACTAACCTTTAAACTGACAATGATGGAAACAACAAATGGTCCCTGAACGACACCAAAGAAAAAAGGGAATTCGCGCCAACGATTTCCCCAAAAACATCTTAATGATATTTTTAACTTAAAAACATTACAAATCTATGAAAAAAAACAAACCTTTCGGGGAATTGTTTTGTCGTTCTCTGAAAAAAACCCTTCTGATTATGCGTATTGCTATTATTTTCCTGGTTCTCGGGGTTCTTCATGCGCACGCAACCGATGCCTATTCGCAGAAAACGAGGCTTTCGCTCAATTTCTCAAATACTGAACTTATCGACGTATTGGATAAGATTGAATTGGAAAGCGAATTTTTCTTTCTGTATAACGAAAAACTTCTTGATACCGAGCGTAAGGTCGATATTAAAGCCGATGACCAGCTAATAAACGTTATACTTGATAACCTTTTTGCCGGTACAGATGTCAAATATTCAATAATTGATCGAAAGATAATTCTTGCACCAGAGGTTTTTATAAAAGAGTCAAATCCCAGGTTATTAATACAGCAGCGAACAATAACCGGTAAAGTAACTGAAAGCCAAACAGGCGATGCTTTGCCAGGAGTGAACGTTGTGGTAACTGGAACTACCCAAGGTGCTGTTACCGATATTAGTGGTAATTATGTTATTGTTGTTCCACAAGGAGCTAATAGTCTAACTTTTACGTTTGTGGGTATGCAACCACAGGAAATAGCTGTTGGAACATCTTCTGTGATAAACGTTTCTCTAATTCCATCAGCAATTGGGCTGGAAGAGGTTGTTGTGATCGGGTATGGTACTGTCAAGAGGCAACATTTAACAGGAGCGGTTGGCTCAATTAAGATGGATGATCAAGTAGCCTTTATGCCATCGGCAGAAATAGGTAAAGCTTTGTATGGGAAAGTATCTGGAGTACGTGTAATCAATACAAGTGGTCGCCCTGGGTTATCTTCGGCGATAGAGATTAGGGGTATTAATTCTATAAGTGCGGGCTCTAATCCCTTAATAGTAATAGATGGCGTTGTACTTCCGGATTATGATTTGAATACAACTAATGCAGCAGATATAGAATCAATTAGTATATTAAAGGATGCTTCCTCTGCTGCAATCTATGGCTCAAGGGGAAGTGGAGGAGTAATCCTGATTACTACTAAATCAGGAAAACCTGGAAAACCAAGATTTACAGTAAATCAAACATCAGGTTTTCAACAATTGATCCGAAGAATTGACGTAATGACTGGTCCTGAGTTCGCCCGTGCTTGTATTGATATCGCGCAAAACGCATGGATTGATAAAGGGGGTGACCCAAATGCTCCAAATACTATTGCTGCCAGAGGTAATGTTAGGTATACATGGCCAGCAGCAGCTGATAATCCTGATGCAGTGCTTAATACAGACTGGCAAAGCATTGCTTTTAGAGTTGCGCCAATCCATAAAACTGATATAGGCCTTTCTGGAGGTGATGCAAATACCCAATATTATGCTTCAATAGGTTATTTAAACCAGACCGGTATTGTAATTAACACCGATTTTCAGAAATATTCACTAAATCTTAAGATAGATTCAAAAGTTACAGACCGGTTTAGGGTCGGAATGATGTTAAATAGCAGTCTCCAGTTTGAAAATAGGGACGGGAATATTACTGAACATACGGTTATTACAGCCTCCCAGTATCCAAGAGTCTATCCAATATATGCCCCTAATGGTTATTTAGCTGGACCTCATAATACTCCGGGATGGGAGACACATTCGATTCTTTATTTTGGAGTTAACAATGGACATCCATTGCATCGTGGTGGGGGATTAGAAACGCTTGATGAAAAGAGATCTATTACTTTAGCTAATATCTTTGGGGTAATCACAATATTGCCAGGATTAACCTTTAAAAGTACGTTTGATGGTTTCATAAGAAGATTTGAAGATAAGTATTATCTTCCAACCGATACTAATCAAGGCCCTGACATACGACAACAAGCAAGGTTTAATGTTTCAACAAACGAAACTATAAGCTACACTGCCACGAATTACTTATCATACAGTAAAAACTTGGCCAAACATCAATTGGATGCCTTGGTGGGATTTGAATTCAACAAAAGGGATTATTATGGATTTAGTGCCCAGCGCAGAGATTATACTAACGACATTGTACAGTATTTAACTGCTGGTGCAACTATTACTGGGGCAAGCGATTCTAAGAACTCAAGTTCTCTTATCTCAGGATTTGCTCGGTTAAACTATAATTATGACGGCAAGTATATGGTTTCTGCTTCTTTTCGTCGTGATGGTTCCTCCCGCTTTGGACCATCAAATAAATGGGGTAACTTCCCATCAATTTCTGCAGGATGGCGAGTTAGCAGGGAAGACTTTATGGCAAATATCACTTTTATAAGCAATCTAAATATTCGTGCTAGTTATGGTTTTTCTGGTAATCAGAATATTGGTAACTACGCTTGGATCAGCTCAATGGCGCAGGGCAGGGTTGCATTTGGAGATAATCTGGACATATCATATTATCCTTCAAGTGTTCAGAATCCAGATTTGAGATGGGAGCGAACAAAACAACAAAATCTAGGATTTGATCTTGGATTTTTAAAAGATAGAATTTCTATAGAAACAGACATATATAAATCCGTCTCTGATGATCTACTTCTCAATGTTCCTGTTCCATCGACCTCAGGTTTTACTTCAGTTTTTAGAAATATTGGTGAAGTTCAAAACACTGGTTTTGAATTTAAATTGACTACACACAATTTAACTGGAAAACTAACTTGGACATCCTTCGTTACTATTTCAAGGAATCGAAATAGAATTAATGCTTTAGGACCTGATAATGCTCCAATATATTATACGACTGGAAACGCTATGCAATCAATCAATATGGTGGGAGAACGATTGTTCAGTTATTATGGATTTCAATACATGGGCCCTTATATGACTCAAGCTGAAATTGACGCTGATCCGTCAGCTTATGCAGGTGTTCATGCAGGTGACATGAGATTTAAAGACATAAATAAAGATGGCGTTCTTGACGCAAAGGACAGAGTTATTATCGGTAATAATGAACCAGATTTCTTATGGGGCTTCTCTAATACCTTCACATTTGGGAATTTTGATTTTAGTTTTTTATTTCAAGGAGCACAGGGTTTGGAAATTTATGACGAACAAATGCACCGTTCATGGATATATCATAGACGCAGTTATCATGCTAGGATCAATGACCGCTGGCGTTCAGAAGCAGACCCTGGTGATGGGTATATACCAAAATTAAGTGTAGACAATGCATTGCATGACTTTTCACCTTCAAGTTATTATATACAGGATGGTGATTACCTTCGGTTACAAGAATTAGTTTTTGGCTATAATTTACCGACTTCAATTGCAAGAAAACTCGGAATGTCAAAAGCTAGAGTTTATTTTAACGGATCAAATCTTTTCCTTTATTCGCCAAAGTCATATGTGTATGATCCCGAAACCTACAAAGGTAGTCCAACAGATGTTTTAACTAGAGGTGCTAGTTGGGGAGAATATCCTTCGGCGAAAGTATACTCATTTGGTATTAATGTAGAATTTTAATACGATCTATAATGAAATCAATAACAAATGCAATTATAATTACTTTAGTAGTTATTTTCAGTAATAGCTGTAGTGAGGAAAAATACCTTGATTTATACCCTGAAACAAATATTACGCAAGGTAATTTTTACAAAACTGAGGCACAGCTTAAACAGGCTTTAAATGACGTTTACAGGCAGTTAGCTATAATATATGATACGCACGAAACCCCTTGTCTCTACGCTGGGCAGGCATCGGATGATGTACGAATCATAGCCAAAGCAAGTGGTGATAATTTTACTGAACAGATCGTTAATTATAACATACTACCTAATAACGGACGAATTTTAACTGCATGGAGGCATAATTACACTGCTATCTATATATGTAATGTTGCTATACATAATTTAGAAATCTCAGAGGTTAACATAGACGCAAATCTTAAAACTCGGATGCTAGGTGAAGCTATATTAATTAG
>DIKJ01000232.1:0-446 GCA_002424525.1 Bacteroidales bacterium UBA5621
TCCGATGGTTATATCCTTGGCAGGGCAACAAGAAGGACCTACCGCAACAGGCTGGGGATGGATAAATATTACCTTGCGGGAAGCGGTTCGGATATTGCCCTGGCTTTTAATGAAGCCCGCAGTTATTCAAGAAGTACCTTCCCTTTTCAGAACGCCTTCATAAACGGTGTGACGGCTCCGGTAAGCATTAAATCGCTGCAGGCTGAGGAGTATGATTACTGGAATTTTACCAACACACCGATGAGGACTCATTCGGGAGCCTTCGTAAAGATGAAGGATTTCTCCAATGTCAACCGTGAGATTACCGATAATGCCATCAGCCGCGAAGATCAGCAGTACGTGATCACTGTCGGGTATGATTTTATCGGAAATTATGAGCTTGGAAGGATCATCCTTCAGAGAAATGTAGATGAGACCAATTCGATGCTGCCTCTCGGATATAAGGC
>DIKJ01000232.1:487-5330 GCA_002424525.1 Bacteroidales bacterium UBA5621
CTGGTGATACTGATAATCTATTTCATCTGTTCAATCCTCCTCGAATCGTTCAGGCAGCCCTTTACCGTCATCAGCCTGATACCCTTCTCCTTCATAGGTGTTTTCCTTACGTTCCATCTCTTCAGGATCACACCCGACGAAGGGGTGTTCGCCGCGTTGATACTGCTTTGCGGCATAGTTGTCAATGCAACGCTTTACATCCTGAACGACTATAACAGTCTGAGACGACGGAAACCTCTTCTGGATGAAAGGATTACCTATATGAAAGCCTTCAACGGCAAGATAATCCCCATCTTCCTTACCATGCTGGCGATAATTGTGGGACTGATACCTTTCCTTCTCACCGGAAAGGATGAGAGATTCTGGTTCGCCCTGGCGGCGGGGACCATAAGCGGACTATTATTCAGTATGATAGGGTTGTTTGTGTTTCAGCCCATTATGCTGCCGAAAGCACAGGGAGCAGGGCTCAGGGCACAGGGCACAGAGCACAGAGCACAGAGCACAGAGTAAAAATTCATGAGTTATATTTGATATTATGGACGATTTTAGGTTTGAGCAATTAGAGATTTGGAAGGAATCAATAGAGGTTTCAGATATATTATTTGATTATGCAGATAAAGCAGATTCTAAGAAATTGTTCAAGTTTGCTGAACAATTACGAGCTGCAACGATGAGTATTTCAAATAATATTGCTGAAGGTTCAGGATCATTCTCAGATAAGGAATTTGCAAGCTTTTTGAATATTGCCCGAAGATCAGTCTTCGAATGTGCAAATGTTCTCCATCTCTTTCACAGACGAAAAATTATTTCTGAGAATGAAAAAATAGATGTTAAAAAAGAATTACTCATCTTAAGTAAAAAGATCACGAATTTCAGAAAGTCTCTAATTAAATGAAAATAATTCTTGCCCTGTGCCCTGAGCCCTGAGCTCTGAGCATTTTATTGATAAACAGATATATCACTTTTATTAGAATATGGTAAAGTTCCTGATAACAAGACCCGTAGCAGTAATAATGACCTTCCTGGCACTGCTGATGCTGGGAATAGTGGCGTCGGTGAGACTGCCGGTGTCGCTGATGCCCGATATCGATATCCCCGAGATAACCGTGGCCATATCGAGGCCCGACGTGAGTGCCCGGGAGCTTGAGAACAGCGTTGTGAGCATACTCCGCAGGAACCTGCTGCAGGTACCCGGTATAGACAGGATCGAATCGGAGTCACGCAACGGGAGCGCACTGATAAGATTATCGTTCAAATTCGGGAACGACATCAACCTCGCATTCATGGAGGTGAACGAAAAGGTTGACGGAGCCATGAACAACCTTCCCCGCGACCTTGAGCGCCCGAGGATAATAAAGGCCAGTGCCACGGATATCCCCGTCTTCCTGCTTAACATAACCCTCACCGACAAGCAGGCAGGTGATGAGAAGTTCATTGAGCTGAGCGAATTCTCCGAGACGGTCATCAAGAAAAGGATCGAACAGCTTACCGAAGTTGCAATGGCCGATATCACCGGACAGATAAAAAGGGAGATCTATGTCAGTCCCGATGAAAGGAAGATGAGAAGCCTCGGCATCACCGGTGATGATATAACTGAAGCTGTAAGGCTCAACAATATCAACATCGGGAGCATAATGGTCAAGGACGGGCAGTATCTCTATAACCTCGAGTTCAGCTCCTATCTGCAGGAGCTTGATGATGTGAAGGATATTTACATCAGATCAGGCAGCCGTCTTCTTCAGCTTAAGGAAATAGCGGAGATCGGTATCAGGCAGGAAAGACCCCGCGGGCTATATTACTCGAACGACAGCAGGGCTGTAACACTTGCCATAATAAAGGAATCGTCGGCTAAAATGGCCGCACTCGAATCGAAGATGCAGGAGATGATCGATATCTTCAGGAAGGATTACCCCCAGCTCGATTTTGAGATATCGCAGGATCAGACACTCCTGCTCGATTATTCAATCTCAAATCTCAGGTCGAGCCTGCTTGCAGGTGGAATTCTGGCCTTTTTTATCATGTTTTTCTTCCTCCGGGATGCAAAGTCGCCACTGATAATAGGATTCAGTATTCCGGCCACACTGGTCATAAGCCTTCTTTTCTTCTATCTGGTGGGATTGTCAATCAACATTATATCGCTGGCAGGACTGATCCTCGGGATAGGTATGATGATAGACAATTCGATAGTAATAATCGAGAACATAACGCAGTGGATCGACAGGGGTCTCTCACTGGTACAGGCTTGCGTGAAGGGGACCAATGAGGTTATAACCCCGCTGATATCATCGGTCCTCGTTACATGCGCGGTCTTTATTCCCCTAATCTTCCTCAGCGGGATAGCCGGAGCTCTGTTTTACGACCAGGCCATTGCCATAGTTATAGGACAGGGTGTATCCCTATTGGTTGGTATCACTCTTCTGCCGACGATCTATTATCTTTTCTACAGGAGCGGCAGGGAGGGGGCTCTGACAAGATTTGTCAAAAGAATAAGTCTGAAACGTATTGAGGAGAAGTATGAAGGCGGGATGGACTTCTTTTTCAGGTACAGAAAAACCATGATAGTCTCGTTCATTGCCATCATAGGGTTAATGGTGTGGCTTTTCATGACCATGGAGAAGGAGAGGTTTCCGGCTGTGAAGCAGGATGAGCTGGTTATTTCGATCGACTGGAATGAGAATATCGATATTGATGAGAACCTCAGGAGAGTAAGAAGCCTGCTGGAGGGGAACAGCGACATGATCCTGCAGTCGAACCTTTTCATCGGGGAGCAGCAGTTCCTGTTTAATCGCGACTATGACCAGTCGTACACTCAGGCGAAAGTATATATCAAAATAAAAGATTTTGATCTGAAGGATTTAATAGAACAGAATTCACAGAAATTCATCAGGCAAAATTATCCTGCGGCAGTAATCGAAACGGCTCCCCAGCAGAATATTTTCGAAAAGATCTTTTCCGCCGCGGAGTCGCCTCTTGTCGTGGAGGTGAGCCTGTTGAAGGAGAAGGAGGTACCGTCTGTCGACCAGTTGCTGGGTGTTGTGGCGGATCTCCAGTCGGGCTGGCCCGAAGCCGGGGTATCGCCGCCGTCGCTTGAGGACAAGATACTACTGAGGCTTGATCCCGGGAGATTGCTTCTATATGAAGTTGAACCAATGAATGTATATAACACCCTTAAGGCTGCACTTAACCAGTATAACATAGGAGAACTGAGGGCATCATATGAGTTGCTTCCCATTGTGCTGACAGGAAGGGAGAAGCAGATCAGCGAAATTATTGCAGAACAATATGTAATCAGCAGGAAAGGTCAGGCAGTGCCCGTAAGAGAGATTGTAAGGGTACAAAGGGTGCATGATTACAAGAGTATCAAAGGGGGGGTGAATGGTGAGTATGTGCCTCTTGGAATGAATATCAGTACAAATACTCCCTCGAGGGTAACATCAGAGATAAGCCGGATGGTTAAAAGAGACGAGGCACTTGATGTCAGGTTCAGCGGCGGGCTGATCACCGGTCAGAGGCTCTTTAAGGAGTTAGCCATTGTACTGGTGGTTGCGTTGCTGTTACTGTACTTCATTCTGGCCGCACAGTTTGAATCGCTCACCCAGCCTCTGATCGTGCTTCTTGAGATACCCATCGACATTGCCGGTGCCCTGCTTCTGGTGAAGCTGTGGGGAGGGACCATCAATATAATGACCATGATAGGGCTTATTGTTATGTCGGGGGTGATAATAAACGACTCCATTCTGAAAGTGGATACGATAAACAATCTGCGGCGCGAGGGAATGCCCCTGCTGAAAGCTATTTACACGGGAGGTTCGCGGCGTCTTAAGCCCATTGTGATGGTAGCCATGGCATCTATAGTATCGACTGCCCCCATACTGTTCGACTCCGGGATGGGAGTGGAGCTTCAGAGGCCGATGGCTCTTGCCCTGATGGGAGGTATGTCGCTCGGGACTGTTGTCAGTCTCTTTTTCATCCCGCTGGCTTACTGGTTTATCTACCGAAGGAGTGAAAAGGACGGAACGTAATATCTGCCTGAAAGACACCGGATTTAAGTTAAAAATGATTAATATAACCAGATTATTTGGTTATTATAAACACAATTTTTACATTTGGTTGTTATCTATGACCTCTATAATCAGTTATTTTATGTTCTTATTAATCTAATCTAATATGAAAAAATCAAGTATTTCGAGACGTAATTTTCTGGGTAAGGCTGCAACAGTTGGTGCAGTGGGTGTAGTTGCTCCTGCAATCATCAGCAGCTGCAGCCGTACTGCCGCTTTCAAACCTGTTGCGGGTGACACATTCCTCGACAAGGCTCCTGACGGTCCTGTTCTGAAAGCAGCTATAATTGGTTGCGGTGGCCGCGGTTCAGGTGCGGCTATCAATTTCCTTGATGCAGGGCCGAACCTGCAGATCACTCATCTGGCCGACACTTTTAAAGACCGTGTTGACAGCTGCAGGGCAAACATTCTGAAGCAAAAAGGNNNATGTGGATATAATCATTACCGCCACGCCCCCCTATTTTCGCCCGGATGTACTGGCTGCAGCTGTAGATGCCCGCAAGCACATATTTGCCGAGAAGCCGATGGCTGTTGATCCTGTCGGGGCACGTTCGGTTATGGCTACTGCTTTAAAAGCCAAAGGACTGGGTTTGACGATTGTAACCGGAACACAGCGTCGTCACCAGCGTGATTTTGTAACTACTTACAATCAGATCAAGGCAGGTGCAGTAGGTGATATTGTTGGCGGCAATTTCTGGTGGAACGGCGGCAAACTCTGGCACCGCGACCCGAACCCGATGTGGAGCGAGATGGAATACATGATACGCGACTGGGTTAACTGG
>DIKJ01000143.1 GCA_002424525.1 Bacteroidales bacterium UBA5621
TTGCAGTTACGGACCCTGCATTGTTCTGATTATGATAACGCCGTTTGCTCCCCTCACCCCATAAATTGACGCCGAGGGACCCTTCAGGACCTCAACCGATTTTACCGTCATAGGGCTGATGTGGCTTATGGTATTCACATAATTGCCGTCAACGATAAAAAGTGGCTGGGTGCTCAGATTCCTGGATGTGGGTCCCTGTACCTGTATGTCAGTTCCCCTTACCACGACACCGGGTAATTCACGCAGCATCTCATAGATTGATGTGTGAACAGCATACCTTGAATTCCTGTTGTCAAGAGTGCTGACACTGCCTGTCAGGTCCTTTTTATTAATAGTGCCATAGCCGATGTCCAGCTTCCTCTCTCCGGCATCAGTGTAATTTTCAAATGCCTGAGGATTGACCAGTGAAACCGGAAGAATAAAATCGAGCCTTGATATCTCCCCGAGAGGTTTTCTGACTATAAGCGGTTCACCATCTCTGGTACTGATGACTGCACTGATAATTGTCTGTTCAGAAGGTCTGGCTTTTACCCTGTAGAAACCTTCAGTACCTGTTACGACTTTTGTGGCTTCATCATTGACCATAATAGCAGCACCGGAAACGGGTTGATAATTTACATCAACAACATAACCGGTAATGGTTTTCTTTCTTTCGCCCCTCTGTGCAGACAAAATATTCACGGTCGCAAGAAAGAACAATAATATTAAAACCAGTTTATTTTTCATCTCTCTGCCCTTTTTGTTACGCTATGCAATTTAAACAATCAATAAACATGAGTCAAATTTTTAACACTTGCTCCTCAACAAGAACAACACTATACTCTTTCCCACAAGAATAAAACAATATCCAAGCTTAATTGTTCGCAGACACGGTATTTCTGCATCACCGACAACAGAACCCTGTCCGTTTCACACCAGTCTTATCATACCCGTAGGTATATTCCGGTTTAATATTGCTATCTGCTGATTATCTTTCAGCTTTATGCCCCTCTCTGAGAAAGTTTGTTGCAGGGTCCGAAGCACTTTTTCCGGGGTGTTGTTGTTTATGCTAAGGTGGGCCAGACAGATTGTGTTGAGGTCATCATTGATAATATCTGCAAGGAAAGAGGAGGTCTGGAGATTCCCCAGATGTCCGTGGTCTGACTGTATCCTCGCCTTCAAAAAGTGAGGATACCTGCCATTGACCAGCATCTCTTCGTCATAGTTTGCCTCTATTACCAGCAGGTTGGCTGCCCTGATATACTNNGGCGGCTGTCTGACAGATGTGCCCAAGGTCGGTGGCAATCGTAATTTTTTTCTCTCCGGCACAAATGTGGAAGCCAACAGTTTCAGGAGCATCATGACAAACGGGAAATGCCTCGATGTCAAATCCTGCCAGATGGAATTTTTTCTTCAGGGGAATTTCCCGGACAGAATCTGAGGATATTCTCTTTTGAGTACCGAGAATGCTTTTCCAGATTTTGCCGGTAGTAAATGCAGGAATGTTGTGCCTCCTGGCAAGCACTTCCAGTCCTCTGATATGATCCGTATGGTTATGTGTAATAAGGAGACCCATTACGGCGTGCATGTGAATATCCACACTTTTCAGAGATTTACAGACAGTAGTTGCTGAAATTCCGGCATCGATCAGAATACCTTGCACCTCATTCCCCAGGTAATAACTGTTGCCACTGCTTCCACTGGCAAGGCTGTAAAAATTAAGCTTCATTAATGATTTTCCCTTACTCCCTTATGCAATATGTGAAATACATTGCCCAGTTGCTGCCACCGAAATCGTACCCTGCGGCCCAGGCGGTTTCAGTTTTGCCGCATACCGGCTCGCAGGCAGAAGGGAATTCCGTCAGAAAGACCGTTGATATTGTGATCTGAAAAGGCTGAGCCATATCATCCGGGAGAAGTATGATGGCGATCTTATCGTCACATTGCGGCAGAAATCCTTCCCCGCTGTTGTAAGCCTCTTCAAGGATCTTATCAACTCTTGCCTGGGACCAGTCACCCAGACCGCTTTCGGTAATATCATTCTCCAGAAGCAGCCAAATAGTCCTCTGAACATCACCATATGTAAAAACTTTCCCGTCGGGAGCCGGGTTACCCGGATAATCCTGATTGATGATCCAGTTTACCAGATCCATGTTCTCAGGTTTATCTATCAGACCAAGAGTGGCGAGATCCGGATCATAGCTTGAAATTACTTTCGTCTTATAATCGACATTATTGTAAATCACATTGCCAACATCTATGCACCAGCCATCATAGGTGCCGTCAAGGATGCCCCCTTCCGTAATTGTTGTTTTGAAATAACTTTGTGATCCCGGAACAGGATATTCAACTTTTATGACAGCCGTTTCCGGAAGTGATAAGCTGAACTCCTCCAGGCTGGTCTTCCACTGCAAAACCGGAGCAACTACCGCATGAGCAAGAATACAGATCTGATTAACGCCGCCCGGAATGATAACATCATATGTATAATTTGTAACAGCCGGATGATGATCTGAGTGGTATTCAAACAGCCCGGGAACAGGATTGCCCCCTCTGTTCGCAGGGACCTCCTCGAGGCTGCCGGTAACAGACAGGTGAGACTCTGAGATGACCCAGCCGTCATCGGCTACATATGTTACTTTCAGCAAATTATCCTCCAGGGTGACAATAAGCTCCCCCACCTTCGTATTCTTGCCTGCAAGAAGGTCCGCCCGGAGCTCTCCACCACAAACATCCTGATAAACATAACTTATCATATCCATGTCATTTGGATTTTTGCCTCCCGGCCTTCCCTTGTCAGAAGGATCCTGATTCTTTTCGCATGAGATAAGGAGGAGCACCGTCATGGAAAGAATACCGATTGATGAAAATTTACTTTTCATGATTCTCACATATAAGTAATAAACCTGACTAAGACATGTGCATTATCACAAATATATCAAAAAAAGTAAAATTTACCTGAGTATTATCCTATTAACCGGTTTAAATACATCCAGGCATTATTGTCTGGTCCTATTTCAGCTGAAAATTAATTCTTACCGTGAACCATACAGGCACAGGTTTTCCACCCTGCTTACCGGGTCTGAACGCAGGAAGCAGTGAAACAACCCTCATGGCTTCGTTATCAAGTTCAGTATCAACTCCTTTGAAGATGCTGACCTTATCAACACCCCCTTTGGGGGTAACACAGAACTTAACGAACACTCTTCCCTGAACGTTGTTCTCCTTGGCTATCTCGGGATACTGGGTATTCTCATGGAGGAACCTGTTAAGTGCTGATTCACCCCCGGGGAACATCGGCATCTCTTCGACCACTATAAAAGGTTCGGTCTCCGGCTCTTCTTCCCTGACCTCATCCAATACTTCAGCCACAGCCAGTACTTCAAAAACATCAGCGTCGCGGATCTCAATCCTTGCATCATCAGCAGTCAGAAGCCTCCCTGCCTCCTCCGGTTTGACCGAGTCAACTATTACCGGCGGGATATATCGTGTCTGCTGAACAGCCTCCTCAACAGGAGGAGGCGCTGCCGGAGGTGGTGCAACCCTCTCGGCCGGCTGGTCAAGATTCTCCATCTTGATCTCAACAACCCTCTCTTCTTTTTCCAGCCCTCCCTCCATAGCTTTGGCATTAAGATAGGGTACGATTACTGCAACAGCTACTACAGCTATTCCGAAAGCCATCGAAGCAAGCAAGGTGCGCGGATATTTCCTGCGCATGATGTAAGCTCCGTACTCCTTGTTCCTGTGTTCAAAGACAATGTCGTCGAAATCAGGAATCCTCGTCTGCTCTTTTTTCATGACATTCTTTTTTAATTAATCCGATAGCTTAAATGATCTGCATCCGTTTATATTTTGTCACACATAACAAAGATACAACGAACTTTTTAGTTTTACAACTAATTTCTTAATTAATTTGACAAAAGGTCTGATATTCTTTATGAAAAGAGATTTTAGCTGATGCCGTAAGCTGGAATATGGGATTTTTAACACTGCCGGACGGCGGAAAGTCCTTTCCGGCAAGGATTTCAGAGCTAATCAGTATAGATGAAAACCCGGTTTCGCTTACATACAGTGCACTTGCCCACAATCACCCCCTCGTCGAAAAAACCGGGTATACCCTGTTCACCCTCAAAACGCTCGCATTGCCCGGCCGTGAAGACCCTGCTCCCGCACTCACACTCCGGCCTTTCTTCCTTCAGCCATTTTCTATGTGGCCCGGTAAAGGTGAAAAGAGGTCCTAAATATCCACACGATGTACATTCTCCCCAGATTATTCCCCTGAAATTCCATTCCTCAGATCCGGCATGATGTTCGATGGTCAGTTTAAATGTTTCCGATCTGCACGAATTGCAGACATATAAGCGGAATTTATGAAAATGGTCCGGATAATTATGGCTATTAATACATTGTTCAGCAAAAGCATCCAGATCTGAAAGGGAAGGGGGTTCTTTCATCAATTATTATCCTGTGTGAAAATACAAATATCTGCCTGCCAGTTTAAGGATGGCCGGTTATTCATCTCAGTTCACAAATATCTGGTCAGCAAGAATACCCAGTATCAGTCCGCCTAAAATGCATAACCCTGCCAGGACAATCATTATAATACCTGCCAGGGTAATAAGGAGAGGCTGGCTTTCCCTGACCTGTATGAAATATTTATCGGGATCAGCCATTTTGAAAGGAGTCAGCCCTATGATGCTGTTCTCCAGTCCGGTAATGCTTGAACCTTCAGTCAGTGCGAGTATATAATTCCCGGCTGGTGCAGAAAACCGGTAAAGCTCCATCCTGGCCGTTTTACGGTTGTTTGAGTTAAGTCTCAGAAGCAGGGACGAGAGCCTTATTTCCTCACTTGTCGATTTGTCGATTATCACCGGTTTAAATTCATCCAGCGGAGCCTTCGTGAAAGATTCTCCCTTATGCCATATTGAATATGTTCCTGCACGGGGCAGACTGAATTCTGCTGTTTTCCGGGCATATGGGATCTCAAGTAAAATGTTCCCCGAAAAGGTCTTGTTCACCAGCCTGATCGATAATATCAGCAGTATTATCCCAACCGGGATTAAACAAAAAAGCAAAATCTGCATTTTCCTGGATTTTTCCACTCATTTTTCAATTAAAGACACCTGATTTATATGGTCAGAGGTTCAGGACGACTCAATCGTCTCGCCGATCGCAGGCACATTGATGAGACAATTTAGTAAAGCACCTCTTTGCCCTGTTTAAAGACAATGTCGACAGGTATCCCGGCATCATTGACCCTGCTGAGGTCCCTGCGAAGAGTTTCGGTCATGATTCCGTCACTTTCTATCCATGCCCTGGCTGCTTCATAATCGCCATTCCCCTGCACCTCAAGGATTCTTCCTAAAAGCGATTCCACAGCTGTTTTCATCTCCCCGAGATTTACCCTGTAGTATCCGTTATCCTGGTAAACAAATGCTCCGTTATCGGCAAAATATTTCATAGCCAGCATGTTTGCCTTGCCATGAGAACTGGCAGCTCCAAAGCGGCTGGAACGGAAGATCCCTGCGAAAAAGGTGACATAGTTGTTCATCACCTCGCCGCTCGTTATCTCACCCATTTCGTATAGTTTTGTAACAAGCCAGAGTCCCATAATATCGGCTTTTGCCTCCTCCAGTGTCGAGTATTGCTCCTTCAGTGCCTCCCTCGCCGGGCCTTTTCCATTAATTGTATTCTTTACGCCCATTCCGTGTGCTACTTCATGGAAAGTGGTGTTCTCGAAGAAGGCATCGAAAGTGATATGCTTACGCTGGCTCTCATCAATAAGCATGGTGGCGATCGGCATAAGTATGTTGTCGAACTTCGCTTTCATCGAGTTCTTGAGCTGGAGCTTGCGGCTGCCGATGGCAAGATGGATCTCCGGGTCGTTGGGCAGGTTGATGGCTATGGTTTTGCTTCCCGCGTTGCAGTCGCCCGCGTAATAGATCGCATCATAAACGTTCATGTCTGCGTCGGTGCCAGGCTGTTCAGCCCTGTACTCCGGAGCAACCGGAAGGCCGGCCTGCAAACCCGGAAGCATGGCGTTGAATTTCTCAAGCTGAGCGCTCCAGACAGGGTCTTTTACCAGGACGAACGCTTCATGGGCAGCCTTGTAGCCAAACAGCTGATCTTCGTAGTTCTCTATCGGTCCCACAACAAAATCAATATTCGACTCTCTCATCTCCATCCATGCAAAATCGCTGGGCTGGTAATCGTTGGAGAGCAGGGCTTCTGCCCTCATGGTCAGATATTTCTTCAGGCCGGCATCTGCCGCCAGATCCGCTGCCTTGCGCATTAGATCTGCAGCCTTCAGGTGTTGTTCCCTGTACGCTTCAGAATATGGCACTGTCTTCAGTTTACCCTCGCTGTCGCGGCTCACGATCGTGTAGAGGTTGGTCTTGTCGGGATCATCCCATGACTCAAACTCCGCGACCGTCATATCCTCAGGATAGAATTTTGCGCCAGGGAGCTTTTCCCCGAATCCCGGAATAAAGGGTTTGTTATTGTCGAGCCTGTCCCACGGGCCATAGTGGATTTTTAGATAGTTTCTGGCATACTCATTACCGATCTTTGCAAACAACTCCTCCCTGTCTCCGTATGCCTGCATCCAGAAAATATCATCCATCACGGCCGCAGCATCAATAAGGATGCTTATAATCTCTCTCTCCTGACTTGTCAGCCAGTTAAGATCGGTGGTCAGTGTCACCTCTTTAAATTTTGCCAGATTAGCTTTCATTTCTTCTGTCAGTTTTTTCTCCCCCGGATTACAGCTGGCCAGCATCAGTGTCAGCATAACCGCAAAAATGTTGATGATCCTTGGTTTCATGGGAATTGGATTTTTGTAATTTAATGGCAAGGTATAAAAAACTTGCTATATTTTCTTCAATCAAAAATCATCATGTTAACCTTCTGTGCTACCTTTTTTGCTATATCAGTACAATGATTCATGCAGTGACCGGATAAATAACTTTTTGCATCTTTTACCCTGGAAAAATTATACCCCCAGATATCATAACAGGTTGCAGAACTAAATTCATTCCTGAACCAGCTGCCCAATTCATCACTCAAAATAATTGACCTGTTAAAATTATTAATCTCTTCACTCAATGCCACATTGCTTTCCTGCTTCAGTAACCTGTTCATCCTTGCAACCCTTGAATAGCTGTTCTCAACTTTTGCTGTTACTGCGCTCAATGCCATAACACCCGCGGCAAGCGCACCGCAAGTACGGTTAAGCAATGCTATGCCTCCGATAAATACCCACGATGAGTCAAGAAGTTCTTTTGTGACCTGGAATTTGCTGTTAAGGTTATTCAGAACGTGATGTGCACAATGGAATTTATTTTCATCATAGGCCTTCAGCAGAAGCGAATACGATTCTATTCCTTCGTCAGATAAACGGTCAGGACTTTTAACTGCCTTTGAAAAAGGTTTATGAAAATTCCGAATTGTTTTCATGCATGCCGACATACCTCCCTGGCGTATCTTGCCGCAAATACACGAACCATTAAAGTCAGCAAACTCATTTATATATGATTGTGCATTGGTGATTACATCAAGTTTTTCTGAAACCCCGTCAAGATCAGGGTTCTGATATCCCATGAACATCAAGGGTGCAGTAAGTACCCCGCACTCCATGCCGGGTCCGGCAATGCCCCCGGCCATTCCACCAGCATACAGAACCATATTGGTATTTTGAACGCCATTTATTCCCAGGAGTGTCTGCATAACGCTTGGTGCACAATGACCCATTCTGCGTACATTGTTTATAGTTCTCAGCTTCTTTGTATTTAATACACCATAACCAATCAGTCCGGTTGTGCCTGCGGCGGCTATTGCCAGCAGACTTTTTTTAGTAAACTCTCTTCTGCTTAATGATCCTTTGCGTTTATTAATATCCCTGCTTTCCATAAAAGAATCGGTTATTAGTCCGTTAACCTGTTATAATATGAGACAATAATTGGTTAGTCCAAACTTACAAAATAATAGAACTTAAACTACAGAAGTAAGGCAATGAAACACTTTTTGGAAATCCCTGGTATTTCATTATTTTTTATTGCTTTGTTACTAATTGTTACTTCGTGCAAAAAGAAGCCCGGGCAACCGGTATGCTGTAAGAAATAGGAAGCCGGCTTATATTCAGTTATAAGCCGGCTTCTTTTCAATCCCCTATGGGTACTTTCAGAGCGGTAAAAACCGGGGATCGGTTTATTTCAGTAACGACAGATCTATGTCCTGCCTGGTGGTCTTTCTGCTCTCCACCTTAACATTTTCAATTATACCCAGAACTTCGCCAAAAGTATCATCCTCAACTGAGGTTACAACCAGGTCATATAATCCCTCAGCCAGAAATGCAATATGATATATTCCCATTTCGTCTGCCCTATCTGAGCTCACGGCATTGGGGAACCTGGTGGCTTCACCAACCGGATCAGCTGCTTCATCCTCAGTATATTCGCCATCAGCATAAGCATAAACAACAACATCCTTATCCTCTGGAATATTTGTAACATTTCCGACGATCCTGCCTGCCTGATTCTCGACAACCAGCCTTATAACCGGTCTCAGAATGTAGCGGTGTAAAAATCCGCCGGTACGAATAACCGACTTGCGGACATCGAAGTCGGCGGTGATCTCAACTGTGCCATTGACCGGTACTGTGAATGGTCCCACTGCTTTAAAGCCTGACTGTGATCCGCTTGGAACAAACAGTGGCTGTATGCTCTCATCTTCAAACTGGATGTAGCAACCCGGATTAACAGGTTTGACACCACCGATTTCCGGTGCATCCAGCATAAATCTTATCTGCGTATATTTTCCGCCTTCAAGAGTGAAGCTGCCGAGCAGACTTGTTTCGCCCCTGGTCAGATCAAGAAGGTTGAATGTCTCAGGACCTTCGAACTCATCCAGTACCATCCAGCCATTATCCGGATTATGCACCTGTATCTCATTTATTGTGATGAAAACTCCTGTAACATCAGCACCATCGATGGGCGCATCTGTCAGAGAAAGTTTCATAATGCCCGATCCTGTCTCTTTATCACATGATGTAAAGAAGGTTGTCAGGGCAATGGCTAAAATTATAAACATTAATTTTTTCATCTCTCTATGATTTTAAAGTTAGTTTTTGATTCACCAGACAAATATGTGCCCGCGAAGATGAAGATTTTATGAATTTCTGGTGAAAACCGGAAAAATATTACAGAAACAGAACAGGCCCGCCCCCCAAACCCCCTGGCCGGGGGGGCTAATACACTGCTGGCGCCGATTTATAATCGGGGCCAGAATATACAGGGCACGAATCGCAGATTCGCGCCAACGACCTGAAAACTCCCGACGAAACAATCAAAGTTGTTCAATTGTTCTTTATTTAGTAATTTTGATCCGGTCGATAAACCTGCAAAAAATTATCAGAGGAGGTTATTATGAAAAAGCTTTTATTTCTGATATTAACGGTGCTGGTTGCGTCGTGCAGCACATATACCAGGTCTTCCTCGCAGTATGAAGAAGATCAGCTGGTAGTAACCAGAAAATACATGGGCGATTTTATCGAATACCGCCATACAGGAGCGGAGACCATGTCGGGGCCCAACATCATCTGGATAAAAACTACACAGGACAGCACTTACGGCAAAATTTCCGCCTATGGGAAAAAATGTGATTTCTTGCCCGGCGACAGGTTGTACATGAGAAGAATCTTATACTCCCCCGGCGGAGTATCCGGATACTGGGAGTACAGGATCGAGAATGATTCTTCCCTCTTCTACAAGGTGACCGAGTTCCAGCATGACCGTAAAGTGTCAGCTCAGACCTGGTTCTGACTTTCCGGTCCTTCGTTGTCTGAGACACAATGAACAAAC
>DIKJ01000001.1 GCA_002424525.1 Bacteroidales bacterium UBA5621
TCGTTCACCACTAATCAGGTAACAGGAGCTGCCCTTACAACCACTGTTGCAACGACCGTTACATCAACAACGGCAGTCTCAGGCGGTAATATTACGGATGCCGGCGGCGGAACGATCCTCGCAAGGGGTGTTTGCTGGAATACAGGTCCCGCACCAACAATAGCCAATAACAAAACGACGGATGGCACAACCACCGGTACTTTTACCAGTAACATTACCGGATTGACAGACGGAGTGACTTATTATTACCGTGCCTATGCTACAAACAGTTCAGGGACTACATACGGAACCGAATATTCTTTCATCACTCCGGTAACTGATGTTGAGGGTAATTTATACAAAACTGTAATTATTGGCACCAAAGTGTGGATGGCTGAAAACCTCAAGGTTACTAAATTTAGTGATAACACTGATATCACATTGGCCAGCGATGCAGCAGCATGGATCGGATTAACAGGTCCCGGTTACTGCTGGTATAATAACGATGCTGATTTCAACAAACCTGTTTACGGTGCCCTGTATAACTGGTATGCAGCAAACACCACCAACATTTGTCCCACCGGATGGCATGTACCGACGGACGCAGAGTACAATGCTTTGGAAGTCAGTCTTGGTCTGGCAACGGCTGATGTCGATATCTGGGGCTGGCGTGGCTCAGACCATGGGTCAAAGATGAAGAACACCACTGGATGGAATGCAGGTGAAAACGGAACGAACACGAGCGGTTTCTCTGCTCTTCCGGGCGGATACAGGTTCCATAACGACGGCCAGTTCAACGGCCAGAACAGCCTTGCCTACTTCTGGACAGCTACCGAACATGATGCTGACAGAGGATGGTATCGCAGGCTTGACGGAAATAATGCTGCTGTCTATAAGGCATCAACTGACAAGAATGCAGGAAAATCCATCAGATGCGTTAAAGATTAAAAAAATACTCTTGCCATATTTGTAAGGAGGCTGTCGTTTTATTGGCAGCCTCCTTCGTTTTAACCTGAACCCTGAGTCACTCAATTTTGTTTATTATCTTTGGGAAAATTCGACATGAAACACAGGCTGATCATATTGCTAACCCTGATAATAGTAGGCTGCAGTTCAAACAACAACGACATGAAGAAAATAGTATTTCTGCATCACAGCACGGGTGAAGCCATTTGGAAAGGCAGTACCAACAGATACGTTTATAAACTAACCGGCAAGGGCGATGTACAGAAGTTCTTCAGTGCATATAACATAAAGAACAAAACCAGCTATGAGATTAGCGCCATTAATTTCCCAAAGAGCTCACCATATGGCTGGAATAACTACCCCTACGATTATTACAACATCTGGGTGAAAAATGCCGGGGCGGACTCCTTTATGGAAGAACCGACTCTTGAAATTCTGACAAAACAGTATGATGTCATTGTCTTCAAGCATTGCTTTCCTGTCAGCAGAATAAATGCAGACACCGGTTCACCGGATGTAAACTCAGACGTAAAAAGTATTGAAAACTATAAATTACAATATGAGGCACTGAAGATGAAGATGCATGAATTCCCTGAGAATAAATTCATTGTCTGGACACCTGCTGCAAACACAAAGCTGAAGTCAAGGGAAGAGGAAGCATTAAGAACACGCGACTTTCATAACTGGATGATGAACGATTGGGACGAGAAGGGGGACAATATATTCATCTGGGATTTCTACGATTACGAAACTGAAGGAGGGCTGTATCTTACCGATTCCAATGCTCACAGTCCCGATAACTCCCACCCCAGCGTAGAATTTTCTGCCAGGCTCGCACCGCTGTTTGGGCAATTTATAGTTGATGTAATCGAGTCAAGGATTGATTGATGCATTCTGGCGGATCAGGCAAAAAGAGTAAATGAATTTCAGGGCAATTTTATACCGGCTGCATATCAAGTTACTGGAAAAATCCAGTAACAATACCAAAATTAAATACCTGCGAAAGCAGGGGATGAAGATTGGGGAGAATTGCCTCATTGGGACAATGAACTTTTCAACTGAGCCTTACCTGATTGAGATCGGTGAACATGTAGCCATCGCAGACGATACGGAGATAGTAACTCATGACGGAGGTGTCTGGTGTTTCCGCGATGAAATAAAAAATGCCGATCTCTTTGGAAAAGTTAAGATCGGCAACAATGTTTTCATCGGGAATAACTGCACAATTCTTCCCAATACCACAATAGGAGATAACTGTATTATCGGATCAGGAAGTGTATTGCGCGGAAAATTTCCCGAGAATTCGGTAATAGTTGGCAATCCCGCAAAGGTGATAATGGATATTAAGGTTCAGAGATTCCTTTACAAGCAGAACCCGGATCTCCTCCAGACAAAGGGGCTTAAGAGAAAAGAGAAGACAAATACTATCAAAAAACACTTCGGCTTAGAATAATGGCCATCTACCATTTAAAAGCAAATGTGTTGTGGGACTTCTGATTGACGTTCTTTATCGATTTAGTTTTTCGGTAAGTGCTTCAAGATACCCAAACAAAGATTCGATTTTTATTCCAAGGTTACTTGTTTTAAATAGGTCTCCGCAGGTGTAATCATACTTAGTCGACCCTTAACAAGTCTTGT
>DIKJ01000132.1 GCA_002424525.1 Bacteroidales bacterium UBA5621
ATGATCGATACTGAAAAGTGAATAATCCCTGTAAAACCCTTTCAATAGTTCTTCCATAATCGGCATCTCTTCCTTTCGCAGTTTCCTGACACGACTGTCGGTCTTTGGAGAAAAGCGGCTGAAAGCGACGGTCAGAAAGGAGCGGATCTGCTCGTATCCTGCCTGATGAACGAGGTTTTTGGACCTCTCGTTCATGCTTTCCAGAAAAGCATACATGATATGCTTCTCCCCTTCATGAACATTATCCAGCTCAAGCAGGTGAGGCTTGCTGAAGATATCGAGGGTCCTCCGCTTGAAAGAATCTTCTTTCTCGTGCCTGACAGTAACGGATCTCCGGCCTTTCCATGATGAGTGTATCTGATATGTTGAGTGCACTGCCAGATAGCGCAGGTAAGTTGAGGGATAACGGAGGCTTCCCTGGCCGGTGACCCTGTAACATGAGCCGATTGTGCCGGTTACCCTGTTTTTCCTGTAAAGCGAGACAAATCTTATTTTGTCTTTATATGCCTCTATACGGGAAGGAATGTTAGTCAGCGAGAACCTCATACCCCCCTCGGCACCCTGAACGGCATTATTAAGGATATCGAGCATTCCCGGGCTGGCGTAATCAGAAACCCTTATTTCAAGATCGTGGTATTTAAATGCTACTTTGTCAAACATCCTCATTAACCTTTATTTATTATCGAGGCTCCCAAAGACTCTCTGAAGGATCGGGCTGACCCTGGCAGATACCTCTTTCCGGATTTTCAGTTCCTCAATCTCTACCTTTACAAACACCCCGTTAAGGGCTTTCCCCGTAAGAAAATCGTCGAGGTCGGTGTTCACGGGTTTGAATCCCGCGAGCTTGCCGGCGACGGAGTTTGCAAGCGTGTTCCATCTGTCAGTGAGTGCAATCCATGAGTCGCTGGTCGAAACGTTCCCGACAATCTTTTTCTCAGTTGAGGCTTGAATTTTGGGTTTGTAGAGGTTATACAGCTCAGAGTATGTAGTGCTTTTTAAATATCCGGTAGCAGCATTATCGGCTCCGTTGAGAATATTGAAAGCATCTCTTATGGTCATCTGCCTGACGCTGTTTACAAAAATGGGTGCCACCTCCCTGGCGGCGTCCTCGGCTGCCCTGTTGATCCTGAGTATGAGGTCCTGGACCAGCTGATCGCCTCCCGGGATCCTGGAGATATTGTCGACAATTATTTTTGCTTCATCCGGAAGAGGGATCCTGATTGTGGCATCTCCGTAGTACCCGTTCTCGGCGGCCAGTCTCCGGGCAGCATTCCCTGCACCTGTAACAAGTGCTTCCTTCAATCCGCTTATCACCTCCTCCTCGGTAAGGGGCAGGTTTGTTGTGGATTGCAGTACGCTGGCCAGCTGTGCGCATCCTGTCATAAGGATGACCGACACGGCAATCAATATTCTTCCTGCTTTCATAACTTGTAGTTTGTAAAATCTGACCCGCAAGATACAAATTCTGTGTGATCTTTTTCAGGATCAAAGGGTCAAAACGATTAAGGGGTTGTGCCGGGTAGCCGGGCCGCAGGCTTGCATCCCCGTGCCGGCCTTCACGTTACATAAGGAAACAGGGCTTCTGCAGTTACGATATCTTCGGGGCTGGTTATCTTAATATTCTCCCTGTTGCCTTCGACCAGGAAGACCTGTTCACCGGCTTTTTCGAGCACAGTGGCGTCGTCAGTAAACTCAAAAGTGTAATCCAGCAGATAGGCTCTCCTGATAAGTTCCGTATCGAACACCTGGGGTGTCTGCACAAGCCTGACATGCTGGCGGTTGACAGGTACGCTTCCCTGGTCGGTGACTATTCTCAGCGAATCGGCCGGGCTAATGACTGGAATCGCACTGCCGTGGCTGGCTGCTGCTTCAAAGCATCGTCTTATTGTACCGGTGCTGACAAGCGGCCTGACCCCGTCATGAATTGCCACCAGCCCGGGTGAGACTATCGCTTCAAGACCATTTCTTACTGAATGATAGCGCTTTTCTCCGCCTTTGACAACCAGGTGAGGAATGCTGAATGGATATTTCTTCTGCAGTTCGTTCCAGTTACTGATCTGGTTCTCCGGAAGGACGACAATTATTTTGATGCTTTCGCTATATGCCCGGAACCTTTCTATGGTATGCATCAGGACCGGCTTGCCGGCGATCTCAAGGAACTGTTTGGGGATCTCAGACCCCATCCGCCTTCCGCTTCCTGCTGCTACGATTACTGCATACTCGTTCATAATGTCATCCTGTGTCACTCTTCGCTCCCTGCTCCATGCCCCTCGCCCCCTGCCTCACGCCCTCAAGGGCGTGGTCAGGTGTACAGGAACCTCTTGATGCTTCTCTTGGGGGTTTTTGCGAACTCCTCGGGATGTATCCTGAATTTGTGCACTGCCATGTAGTCCGGAACACGGTCGTTGACAACCCTGCGCGTCTGGTCAAGGATTGTCTGTAGCTGTTCCTCAGAGATGTTATCCTTCTTCATCATCTCGTAGTCGGGATATATCAGTCCGATAAGCTTATCGCCTTCAGATATGACTACCGACTCAGTGATATAGTTCTGATTATTGATCACCGCTTCGATCTCCTCCGGAAAGATGTTCTTTCCGGACGACCCGAGGAGCATGCTTTTGCTCCTGCCCTTTATGAATATGTTCCCATCCTTGTCAATCACACCCAGGTCGCCGGTATGCATCCATCCCTCCTCGTCGATCATCTCCCTGGTGGCTTTCTCATTCTTGTAATATCCCTGCATGACATTCTCCCCGCGGAGAATGATCTCCCCTATCTCGTTAATGGGGTCGGGAGAATCGATCGTCACTTCGAGTGTATCAACGGGGCGGCCCGAGGCACCGAGCTTCGTCGTATCCCACGATGCATAGCTGATGAGTGGCCCGCATTCAGTCATCCCGTATCCTATAGTGAATCTGAACCCGATCTTCTTAAAGAATCTCTCAGCTTCGGGGTTAAGTGCGGCGCCTCCTATCACGATCTCGTGGAACCTCCCTCCGAATGTCGCGGTCAGCTTCTCCCTTATCTTCTTATGCAGGATGGCATTGATCCCGGGGATAGAGAGCAGTATCTTCATGTGCGGTTTGGAAATGACCGGAAGGAGCTGCTTCTTAAATATCTTCTCTATTACAAGCGGTACCGACAGAATGAGTCGAGGCCTGATCTCCTTGAAAGCCTGTATGATGATCTGTGGTGACGGTGTTTTTGAAAGGATCGTTATATGACAGCCATAGGTAAAAGGAAAAAGAAATTCAAAGGCACAACCATATGTATGGGCAAGAGGAAGGAACGACACCAGGGGATCGCCCGGCTTGAGGGGCATATTATTCTGGGCGAACCTGACATTGGCCGCAAGGGTATTATGATCTATCATCACTCCTTTTGAGAAACCGGTTGTTCCGCCGGTATAGCTTATCACCGCCAGCTTGTCGTTGGTGATGTCCGAAAATTTGATATCATTCTGTGTAAGATCAGGATATGCCGCGGCAAACTTTTCACCGAGGAGGGGAAAGATCTCACTGAGGCGAACACCGGAGGAAGTTATCAATGAAAAATCATCGAGCGATACAACGCCGGTTATTTCCGGCATTCTGGCTATTTCCAGCGACTCAAAGATCTTTTCATCCGCGAACAGCAGGCAGGCATCTGAATGGTTTACGAGATTCATGAGATCCTCAGGCTTGAAATCCGGAAGGATCGGAACAATAATCGCCCCGTACGTTACTGCTGCAAGATAGACGATACACCAGTTAGCGGAATTCCTTCCCACGAGAGCTATCTTATCGCCCTCCTTTATTCCCGAATCCCTGAACAGAATATGCAGTTTAAGGATCTTTTCGG
>DIKJ01000036.1:0-129 GCA_002424525.1 Bacteroidales bacterium UBA5621
TGCTTCTGCCGGCTCAGTTGCCTGTGGCCCGGTTATGGCCGGAGGGATCATTATTCTGGCAACGGGCATTCCCGGCTGACGTATGCTGGCGGGTTCAGGCGTAAACAGCGTCAGAAACAGAGCGACTGC
>DIKJ01000036.1:254-12056 GCA_002424525.1 Bacteroidales bacterium UBA5621
CTCCTCCCGGGATCATCAGCCATCGCTTCATGAAGCTCTCCGGCCTGAGCAGGCGAGAGGTCGTTTTCAAGACTGGCAATACAGAGATATTCAAACTGGGAGGTGGTCAGATCGCCAGGGCTCTTCCTGAGGCTCTCCTTACGCGCGAAGGAACTATCTGACGGCTTAAGGTGAACAGGACCAAGAGCTTTGAACTCCTCCATCAGGTCAGGATTCCTGCCAAGAAATTCCTGAAGCTGCTGCACCTGCCGCTCATCCAGCTTTCCATCGAGCCAGTCGATGAACCATATTTCATAATTTGACCTGTCGGGCATCATGGTTAAAGGACAGTTTCAATTTTTCCGATATAATCTTTCAGTGCCATCCGGCCGCGATAAATATTGATCTTGACCTGTGCTTCACTTAGTCCGGTTATCTCGCCGATCTCTTTATAACTGTATCCCTCGTAATCGCGCAGTAAAACCGGTGTCCTCTGGCTCTCCGGAAGACGTTCAAGGGCTTCGTGCAGTATTTCATTGAGGTCGCTGTACTGAGATTCGGAGATATAGTTCATTTCGTCGTATGTCTCAACCGATACTATCCTTTTCTCTTTGCGGATGATATCGATCATTCTGTTATAAGCGGCAGCAAAGAGCCATGATTTCACAACTGAATATTCTATTTCTGCCACGTGTCTCCACAGCTTTTCGTAGCTGTCCTGAACAATATCGTTTGCCCTCTCCTCATCTTTAAGGCTGGCCCTGATAAAGCGATATACCGAATCGGCGTATTTCTCTACGGATCTGTTGTATTCTTGTACAGTCATAACCCGGATTACAATGCAAAGACGGACGAAAATGTAAAAAGTTACAATAGCAGGGGCGTAGCATGCTACGCCCTGATCATCCTGTTGTGTAAAAACAGGGGCGTTGCATGCAACGCCCGTACCATCTGCTTATTTGAACTGATATACCCTAACCCAGTCCACATCCATGGTTGTCATGCCGTTGATCGGTTTTTCAAGGCCGCCTGCCAGGTGGACGAACATCGGTTCCTGGGGGATGTCGGATTTCTGCCTGAAGACCTCCTTGCCATTTATTTTCCATACAAGCCTTTCGCTGGTCCATTCAAGGGTATAGATGAAGAAATCATTTGCGTATTTCGAACCGACCGATGTCCTGGCTTTTTTACCCGGTGATGATGAAAAGTCAAACCACACCTTATTGCCGGATGTACGGCAGATATCGACATGCGGCGTGATCTTGTCAGAGATCATCCAGAAGGCATTTCTTGCTTCGGGATTGCCGAGGCGTATCTTGGCTGAGAAGATGCCATATTTCTGGCGGAAGCTGTTGCCTGAGTTGATGAGACCGGAGGTATAACCGAAATCCTTTGTGTTGAAACCGCGGGCCGCCGACCATACTTTACCGTTGATCTTCTGGGGTTTGGTATGTATCTTGAGGAGGCTGTTGCGTACCTCAAAATTATCCTTCTCAGTATAGGCCTGAAGATCCGATTCAACTGAGTACCTGTCCTTAAGGAGCTTCTCGCCCCAGTAAAAGTTGGTGAGCCATTTGCCCGTGTCAAGCCTGTCCCCTTCAAAATCATCGGTGAAAGTCAGTTCCTTGTTTTTAAGAACATCAAACTTGTTTGAATCCTTCACCCTGAAATACCAGACGATATCCGTATTCTTCTTCAGATTCTCAAATTCCTGTATCTCCCGGAACATCTCAGTCTTTTCAAACCTTTTCTTATCGAGAAGGTAGTTTTTTCTGTCCCTGAACTCCGGTGTGGCAAGATAATTCTTAAGTTCATGATATCTTTCAAGCCGTGCAGAGCCATCCGTGTTAAGGAAGTTAGCATATTCATTCGATGATCTGAACCGGTAATAGTCCTTTATATCGGCGCTCCCCTTCAGACGCTTGTATTCAAGCAGCTTTTTGTACTCTTCCATCTCCTTGAAGGTGATCGGCTTCATCCTTTTCTTTGCCAGGAACTCCGAACTTCTGATATATGCGCCCAGCTCTTCAAACCTCTCTACGGCGCTCGATTTTACTGCCTCACCCTTCCGGAGAGCCTTGTAATAAGATTTGATCTCATAGTCAGATTTCAGGGATTTGTATTCAAGGTATTTCCTGTACTCATCACTGTCCTTGAAGGTGATCGGCTTCATCTTCTGCTTCAGCTTGAATTCATACGAATTTATCAGGCTTTCCAGAGCCTCATAATCCTTTATCTTCTGCGAACCATCCATCTCCCTGAACCGTTTCAGCGCACTTCCCCCGACAGTCTTGAAATAAAGGACAATATCCCTGGATTTCTGAAGCGACAAAAACTCTTTCTCCCTGGCATACTCTTCAGAGTTTTTATACTGAAGCGATTCTATTTCCTTTTTTTTCTGAACAAAATCAGAAGAGTGTATCAGATCATTCAGCCTGTTATATTTCGCCAGAAGTTCCGAGTGTATGAAAGCTCCCAGTCGCTCATATTCCTCAACCAGAGCTTTCTCTTCCTGTTCAATCTTTGAAGTTGCCGGGATCATTCCCAGTAAAAATCTGAGACCTGCCATTATAGAAGTGTTTTAAGTAATACCTGCTAAAGATAGAAATTCTTTTCCTAATAATTTAAAGACCGGAAATCCTCTGTTGTTTATCCGGAATAACGTATTAACCCGGCAAATGTTGTAAGTTGCTGAATATTTGTGGTGGGTTGGGGCGCCGTCCGTTTATCTGCCTGATGATCTCCCTTTATATGAATGTCCGGGGAAAGGGAGTTCATGCCTGAAAAATATTTGACTCGTATTTTTGTTTTTCATAACTTGAACAACATAAAGATCACGGACGATTTCCAGATCTCCCTGCACCAGGTTGTCCTGTCAGCATCTGCTGAATACTATTGACATAGTACCAGTAACTTTTATCATCCGGAGAATAATGATCCAATTTCCGGCAGAACGATAGCGGTTATAAGAAGTATTCAAAACAATCAAACTGTGAATCCAATGAAAAAGCTATTTACGCTAATGGTGATCATCGCATTTACATTGGCTGTAAGTGCACAGACACCGCAGAAGATGAGCTACCAGGTGGTTGTTCGCAATAACTCAGGCGCACTTGTTGTAAACCAGGCCGTAGGCATGAAAATAAGCATCCTTCAGGGATCGGCAACAGGCACGGTAGTTTATTCCGAGACCTACAGTCCCAACCCGCAGACCAATGCCAACGGGCTTGTAACGGTCGAGATAGGCGGAGGGACACCCTCAGCCGGGAACTTTTCCGGGATCAACTGGGGAGCGGGAACCTATTACCTGAAGACAGAGACTGATCCTTCGGGCGGGACAAGCTATACAATAACAGGCACCAGCCAGTTACTTAGTGTTCCGTATGCAATGCACGCGAAGACGGTGGAGAGTCTTGCTGCCGAGACCGACCCGGTATTCAATGCCAGTCCGGCAAAGGGAATAACAGTCGGTAATATAACTAACTGGAACACTGCTTACGGCTGGGGTAACCATTCGGGATTGTACCGCCCGGTGAGCTGGGTTCCATCATGGGCAGATGTTACGGGAAAACCGGCATTTGCGACGGTTGCCACCAGCGGAAGTTACAATGACCTGACAAACAGGCCTGCATTATTCAGCGGAGCCTGGGCCGATATAACAGGCAAACCCACCACCCTTGCCGGATACGGCATAACAGATGCCGACAACAGCAATACGAACGAGATACAGACCCTGAGTCTGAGCGGGACACAACTCTCCCTTAGCCTGGGAGGCGGAACGGTTACCCTTCCGACATCGGGAGGAGGCGATAACTGGGGGACGCAGTTAGTTGTAACTGATGCCACACTGGCAGGAAACGGTACCACGGCAACACCCTTGAGGATTGCCGACAATGGGGTTACATCAGCCAAGATAGCAGATGGTGCTGTAGCTACAGCAGATCTGGCAGAAAATTCGGTTACTTCTGAAAAAATTGTGGATGGCACAATTGTGTCAACTGATCTGGCTAACAATTCGGTTACTACAGACAAACTTGGTAATGCATCAGTGACGTCGGCCAAGCTGGCAGATATGGGAGCAGCTACGGGGCAAGTGCTAAAATATGACGGATCAAAATGGATGCCAGGAACGGACATGGAACTTACTATCCCATATGTACACGCTGCGATTAATGATGATTTCCTGTTCTTGATTCATAATGCAGGCAAGGGTTATGGAATAGTCGGTACGTCAGAAGGTGGCCAAGGAATCCTGGGTGAATCACGTTCCAGGACAGGAGTTGGGGTCAGAGGTTGGAACACAGCTGATAACGGACAAACATATGGAGTATTAGGTAATTCAATATCAACAAGTGGGACAGGCGTTTATGGGTTGGCGCCTGCAAACAGCGGGATCACATACGGGATTTTTGGCGAATCTGCATCAAACCAGGGTCGCGGAGTCTGGGGACATACATCAGCAGCGAGCGGCATAACTTATGCTGTTGCCGGCAGGGCTGCTTCAACAGAGGGACGCGGTGTCTTTGGTGATGCAACAGCCACTTCGGGCACCAATTTTGGAGTTTATGGGAAAACAGCCTCCCCCCAGGGTTATGCCGGTTATTTCGAGGGACGAATGCATGTGAGCGGCAACGTCGGGATAGGTACTACTGAACCTATGAGTGATTTGCATGTTTATGGAATTGGACTATTCAAAGGTACTGATGCTGGTATATACATAGCTCCCTTTGAGGGAGGTCCAAACATAGGTTTTATAGAGGCTAACGGCAGAGAAAGTTTCGGGAACATTACACTTTTAAGGGGTAAAACAATTTTACGAGGAGATGTTGGAATAGAAACGAGTCCTGTATACAAACTTGATATTGCAGGAGGAATGAACCTCAATAAGGGAATTACTTCAGGTGTTGCCATCCGTTGTAACGGAGCCGAGGCGTTATTGTACAATGGCACATATTTCAGCTTTGGATTTGGGAATTCAGGTAACTACAGCGTTTTCGGCAGGAAAGTGTCCATAGGCACAACAAACGATCCGGGCGATCACCACCTGGTTGTAAATGGTACAGCTGCCAAACCGGGAGGAGGATCATGGGCAACCTGGTCAGATGAGAGGCTGAAAAATATTCATGAAGTTTATTCAAAAGGATTGAGTGAGATCGTTGAGCTGAAACCGGTATCATTTTCATATAAAAAAAATAACGCAGCCAATCTGCCTGATGACCGGGAATACGCTGGCCTTGTGGCTCAGGAGGTTCAGGAGGTATTCCCCGAAGCGGTAACCATAGGGAGAGACGGGTACCTGCAACTAGATATGCATCCGTTTAATATTGCTCTGATCAATGCCGTTAAGGAACTAAAAGCAGAGAACGACCGGCTGAAATCGGAGAATGAACAGATCAATTCACGAATCGCCAGGCTCGAAGAGATTCTTTCAAACATTACTTTAATTAGCCGCTGAAGCTGCTGAATATTAATAACCCCCAGTGAATCTGGTGGTTATGGGTCTTAATGAGAATGGAAACCCTGAAGGGGTTTAATATGTGTTTCCAATGAATCTGATATTCAGCTCCTGTCGGAGCTGAGAAGTTATATCCTGCTTCCGACCCCCGGACCGACCGGGGGTTATTCACATCAGGCTCTTTCAGAGCTGATCAGCAGCTGTTATCAGGCTCCCTTTAGGGGGTAGGGGACAAAAGACGGGATTCAGTTTAAATCTATTGACTTGTATTTATTTATTTCATAACTTGAACAACGACAACATCACCGGAGTAATTTAAGCTTTGAGTAACCCTTTAAACTATCAGCAATTGCTAAGTATACTAAATTCTTCAAAATATTGTCCGCCGCAATATTAACACATGAATGCAGGCGGAAAATTAGTTGTGATAATCAGTTTTTGACAAATCTATTTAACATAAAACTATTATGAAACGAAGAATTAACAATTTGGTTCTTTTGTTATTGGGACTCTTATGGGCCACAGGAACCAATGCTCAGCAAACCATTCCTGCCACAGGCGGTAATGCAACCGGCAGCGGAGGCTCGGTCACCTTCACCGTCGGCCAGATGGTCTGGAACATGTTCCCCGGCAGCAGCGGCACCGTTCTTCAGGGTGTTCAGCAACCCTATGAGATCTCTGTGGTTACCGCAATTGAGAATACGGAGTTTATCAGCCTTGTTTGTACGGTTTATCCTAACCCCACACGCGGACTGATAAAGCTCATTGTGGAATCAGAGGATTATAAAAGCCTCAGGTTTCAGCTTTATGATATAAACGGAATAGTCCTGCAGGATGAACCTGTCATTGCTGATGAGACTGAAATATCCATGGATAATCTGTTTTCATCGATCTATTTCCTTAGAATAATAAGAGACAACAGAGAAATCAAAGTTTTCAAAATAATCAAACTGTAAATCCTATGAAAAGACTTTTTACACTAATGTTTATTGTTGCATTTACATTGACGTTATCTGCACAGGCACCGCAGAAGATGAGCTACCAGGCGGTTATCCGCAATAACTCAGGCGCGCTTGTGACAAACCAGGCCGTAGGCATGAAAATAAGCATCCTGCAGGGATCGGCCACAGGAACGGTTGTTTATTCCGAGACCTACAGCCCCAACCCTCAGACCAATGCCAACGGGCTTGTAACGGTTGAGATAGGTGGGGGTACTCCCTCGGCCGGGATCTTTTCCGGGATCAACTGGGGAGCGGGAACCTATTATCTGAAGACAGAGACTGATCCTTCAGGCGGGACAAGCTACACAATAACAGGCACCAGCCAGTTGCTGAGCGTTCCCTATGCAATGCATGCGAAGACTGTGGAGAGTCTTGCTGCCGAGACCGACCCGCTGTTTTCTGCCAGTCCGGCACAGGGAATAACAGTCGGTAATATAACTAACTGGAGCACTGCTTACGGCTGGGGTAACCATTCGGGATTGTACCGTCCGGTGAGCTGGACCCCATCATGGGCAGATGTGACAGGAAAACCGACGTTTGCGACGGTTGCCACCAGCGGAAGTTACAATGATCTGACAAACAGGCCTGCATTATTCAGCGGAGCCTGGGCCGATATAACAGGTAAACCCACCACCCTTGCCGGATACGGCATAACAGATGCCGATAACAGCAACACGAACGAGATACAGACCCTGAGTCTGAGCGGGACACTGCTCTCACTGAGCCTGGGAGGCGGAACGGTTACTCTTCCTTCTTCTGGTGGAGGCGATAACTGGGGAACCCAAACTGTCGTATCAAATAACACCCTCACAGGTACAGGAACTACAGCCAGCCCTCTGGCGGTTGCGAACAGTATCATTACTCCGTTATGGTCAAATATACAGAGCGTTCCTTCAGGTTTTGCAGACGGGATTGACAATGTTGATGACGCGGATAACAGTATAACGAACGAGATACAAACCTTGAGTCTGAGCGGGACACAGCTCTCCCTGAGTCTGGGAGGCGGAACGGTTACCCTTCCTTCATCGGGAGGAGGCGATAACTGGGGAACACAGGTAGTTGTAACTGATGCCACACTGGCAGGAAACGGTACCACGGCAACACCCTTGAGGATTGCCGACAATGGTGTTACTTCAGCCAAGATAGCCGACGATGCTGTGGCTACAGCGGACCTGGCCAACAATAGTGTAACCTCAGCGAAAATTCTTGACGGTACAATAGCGACGAGTGATTTGGCAGACAACAGTGTAACCTCTGCGAAAATTCTTGACGGTACCATTTCAGCCAGTGATCTGGCAGATAATGCAGTGACAAACTCTAAGATAATTAATACAGCTGTCAGCACTGATAAATTGGCCAACTCAGCTGTCACAGCGCCAAAGCTGGCTTCCATGGGTGCAACAACCGGGCAGGTCTTGAAATGGAGTGGTACTGCCTGGACTCCGGGAGCAGATCAGGGCGGACCTTTTACTTCATCAGGAGGCCTAACCAGTAATTTACCTATAACAGATAATTTTCTTTTCGGTTCATCTTCGATAAATAATATCGCAGGAACTGAAGATGATGCCCGTATGTTTTTCCTTAAGAGCAAAGCAGCATTCAGAGCTGGAGGTGTATATGATACACGATGGGATATCGACAGTGTTGGTTATGCATCAGTAGCTTTGGGTAGCAACACAAAAGCAAGTAAAAGCAATACTGTTGCCCTGGGTGCCAGTGCTGTCGCATCGGGAAATTATGCCATAGCCATCGGGGTTCGGTCAACTGCTGCAGGAGTTAATTCCACCGCTATGGGAAGCAACACATATGCCAAGGGAGATTATTCTTTTACAGCAGGTGATGGTACTTCTACCTCTGCTTACTGTTCTTTCGCGTTGGGGAGAAATAATGTGGGATCCGGAACTCCGAATGCCTGGATTGAAACAGAACCATTATTTGAAATAGGTATTGGTATCAGCTCTGCCTCTCAGTGGCGTAAGAATGCTGTCACAGTTTTAAAAAACGGGAATGTAGGAATTGGTCCTGTTAATCCCACAGCAAAACTTGAGGTAGATGGTCAGATAAAAATTACAGGTGGAAGTCCGGGAGGAGGGAAAGTCCTGACGTCCGATGCAAACGGATTAGCATCCTGGCAAAGCCCACCCGGGGGATTTTCACTCCCTTATTCAGGAGATTGCAGTTCGAGCAGTGCAGCTATTTCAATTAACCAGTCAGGAACCGGACAGGCAATTTATGTTTACAACCCGGCAGAGACCGGTGAGGTTACCTCAATTTCAGCACATAACAATTCTTCGTCCGGCACGGGAATAGCTGCAGCTATGCATGCAGCATCAGGCACCGCCACAGGAATTCTGGGATTTACATCGAGTTCTTCAGGAAGAGGGGTTAGAGGTCTTGCCTATGCCGGCACAGGTATAAACTATGGAGTAATAGGGGAATCACAATCAGTTGAAGGAGTTGGAGTATGGGGAAATAATTCTTCTACGACCGGGATTACTTATGGTATTCAGGGTTCAGTATCTTCCTCTTCAGGATATTCAGGTTATTTTTTGGGAGGAAGATTTTGTGTTATGGGTAATGTTGGAATAGGATCATCTTCACCTTCACAAAAACTCCATATCAAGGGAAGCGCCGCCGGTAATGCCGTTTTGTTTATTGAACCCAATAAATGGACTTCAGCGGGCGATTATGGTGAGTTAAGATTTGGCGACGCTAATCATTATATCAGAGGAGAGCATACTAAAGGAATGACTTTCAATGATGCTGACAAGTTTTCCTTTTTAGGTGGCAATGTCGGAATCGGCCATGACAATCCAGCAGCAAAGCTTGATGTGGTGGGTGACAGGATTCGTCTCTCCGATGCCACGGGCGACTGGATTGCCCTTAGAACAGATGGTGCCAGTAACGATTATCTTGATTTGTCTTACGGAGGCGGAAGCCTGGTTATTCAAAGTTCAACTGCAAGCGAAAATATTATTCTCAACCCCTCCCATAACAGGGTAGGTATCCGCACCTGGACCCCGCAGTATGAACTGGATGTAAATGGAAGCATTCGTGCCATCGGAAGCGTTTACTATGGCGGAACAACCAGCACTGCAGGGACGGCTTATATTAAACCCGATTATGTATTTGAAGAAACCTACCGTCAGATGAGTACAGAGGAGGTAGATCAATATCTGCAGAAAGAAAAACATCTGCCCTGGATAACCTCGGCCGAGAAAGAAACAGAAGAGAACGGTGATGTTGTTGATATGACCCGTATGGCATTTGAGACTGTTGAAACCGTTGAAAACCTTCAGCTTCAGCTCATAGATATGGATAAGCAAATTAAAGCCCTGAACAGGGTGATCATCTTGCTGCAGACACAAATTGAGTCACTAAGTGAACAGCTAAAACAGCTCTGATCAACACCCTTTAAGAGCTGGAGGTATAAAACGACCGGCAGAGATCGGAGAATGAACAGATCAATTCACGAATCGCGAGGCTCGAAGAGATTCTTTCAGACATTACTTTTATTAGCCGCTGAAGCGGCTGAATATTAATAACCCCCAGTGAATCAGGGGGTAGGGGGCCGGAGCCAGCCGAGATGATCAGCGGCCTCCGCAAAATGAATATCTCCTGGAGATAACAGGATCAGATTCTGTAATTCTCTACAAAATATGCCAGATAATCGGGTATTCTTGTTCCAAGATAATATGGCATATTCATTAGCAGATGTGGAGAACTTAATACTGCTTCGGGTTCTTACACCTTTGCAGCCGGTTCTCTGGCTTGTGCTACCCATGGTTGTTCTTACGTTTGGTCCAGCGGAGCGCAGACCGACTTTGGGGGCTGGAAGAAACATTTGAAAAAGGGTCAGTAAAGTAATTCTTTTTAGAAAATCTGATAAGGAAATAATAAGTTCAATTCAGGTTAACCCAGAAGGCTATGTCAAAACGGGTAACATACTGTGCCAGATCATCATAATACATCCTGGCATATCCGATTAAATTACCTGCACTGACTTTCTTGCCCGGAAGAATGTCTTCCAGCATTGTTTTGCCCTCATTGTCAGTTATTTTAAATGGCCCCGAAAAATCTTAGTCCTTTCGTTCACAGCTGAACAAAAGAGAAAAAAATACCAGGTTAATAATAAAAAGCTTAAAATATCCGATAAATCTCATGACTCGCTGACAGATTTACTGCCTTATCCGCTTCTGTTAAAATAAAATATATTACCTGATTAATATTAACCATTTTACTTTTTTAGTTAAATTAGAAGAAATTAACTATCCGGAATACCTCACGGATCCGGAAACATTTTCAAAGTTAAAACCATTTTGTTCTATCGCTATGAAAAAGAACCCTTTAACTGTAATTCGCCTGTTCATTACGGGAGTTTTACTCCTCTTGTTAATTGCAGGCTGCAAAAAGAAAGAAGACTCTATTACCGTTACTGATATTGACGGTAACGTTTATAAGTCAGTAAAAATAGGCAATCAGGTCTGGTTTAAGGAAAATCTGAAAACAACAAGGTTTAATGACGGAGCTGACATACCCGAAGTAACTGATTATGATGAATGGCTTAATCTTACTGCACCCGGTTTCTGCTGGTATGAAAACAACGAATCCTTGTATAAAGATCCTTATGGAGCATTATATAACTGGTATGCAGTTGAAACAGGAAAACTCTGTCCTCTGGGGTGGCATGTTCCCTCGGATGACGAATGGCAGCAGCTGGTTATGTTCCTTGATCCGGATGCAGCACCCGGATTTGGAGAGAGTATTTATGCCGGGGCAAAACTAAAGGAAAAGGGAACAAGCCACTGGCCAGCTCCAAATGAGGGCGCAACGAATGAAACGGGATTCACAGCATTACCCGGAGGAATCAGATTGCATTACAATGATCTTAATTACTGTGATAAAGAGTTTGGATTCTGGTGGTCTTCAACTGAATTTTCAGATCCTTGGAGCTGGAATGTTGACATGGGGTATAATTATTCCAGCTTATACAGATACAAGTCTTATAAAACCAACGGTGAGTCAGTCCGCTGCATCAAGGACTAGGTGCGTCCAGATAAACTTAAGCTGATCCCATAAAATAATAAGTTCAATTCAGGTTAACCCAGTTTTCAATTTTTCCGGCAGTAAGGAATGTTTCTCCGTTGCATTGCAGAGGATCTGCATCGCGGACTTCCCTGGTGATTATGAAATCCTGCCTGGAAGTCACACCCCTCGATACATAGTCACTGAAAAGTTCATCCTTCAATGTTTCAAACCAGGAAATAAGCCTCATCCCCGACGGGGTATTAACCCAGACGGCTATGTCAAAACTGGTAACATACTGTGCCAGATCATCATAATACATCCTGGCATATCCGATTAAAT
>DIKJ01000096.1:0-6954 GCA_002424525.1 Bacteroidales bacterium UBA5621
GAGACCGCTAATGGTATTGTTATTGCCATTGATTTTGGAAGGTAGTACCATGGCATAAAATCGGACCATTCTGTTTTCCCTTCAAAAATCTGCCGGAAAGTATCAGGGAAGTGCACCATCACCCTGTATGAGGCGAGCACGTTCCTGAACGGGGATTCCAGGGCAAACGGCCATAGGAGTATCCCTGCAAAATAAGCGGAGAAGGAGACTAAAATAATAATTATCAGTCTTTTGCCATACTCACCAAAATCAATCTTACCTTCATTTATTCTGTTATAGAAAGCTATTATGAAAAAGAAAAGAACCAGGTAGCAAATCAGAAGCAATCCTCCTGCCCTGATGCTGATGGAAAAGCCCATGCTCAAAATTAAGAACAGTATGTCAGCAAACCTGATTCTATGCCCTTCCGGAAAAAGCACTTTCAGCATAAAGAATGTCCCGGCGATATATGAGAGAGCAAAGGGAACATCTTTAAGGTTATTCTGGGCATGGCCCATGAATGTTGGCGACACAGTAAAAAGCAGGAGCACAATAATCCCTGTCCTGTAACCTGAAAGCCATACAGCAAAAAGGGCAGTGACAAAAACAGTCAGCCATCCGGCAAGCGAGCTCATCAGATGGCGGAAGCCATAAATATCATCAATATTGAACCAGTTTATGAGAAAGGTCACAAAATTGTCATAGAACTGGCCGTAATACCTCAGGTGAGTAACGGGTGTCTCAAGAGCCGACCGGTCCTCACCCTGGGTTGCAAAATATTCGTATACAGCTACCGAATGATTATAATGGAGAACCTCATCACATGATATTCCTGCATTTCTGCTCAGGATAACCATTATTATGAGCAAAACTGCAGAACCTGCGAAAAAGATATATTTCAATCTTAACCTGCTCATCCTTTTTCCTTCGTGCCATCATAGAGTTTCCTGACAAAATAGAGGGGCCTGTTCTGGGACTCTTTGTAGTTTCTGAAAATATATTCCCCCAGAACTCCCAGGAATACAAGTTGTACGGATCCCAGAAAAAAGATGCTGAGCAGAACGGATGACCATCCAGGTTCTGCAAATCCGGCAATTCTGGCAACGATAACATATACTCCTGCCGCCATGAATATCGCAGTACCGATGGCTCCCATTACGAGGCAGAACCGTATCGGGAAGCTCGAGGATGAAAAGATGGCATCAGTGGCCAGAAAAAACAATTTCCGCAGGCTCATTTTAGGCTTCCCTTTGAAACGGTCGTCACGTACAAAATCAACGGATCCCTGCCTGAAGCCAATAAAAGTTCTCAATCCGGGAAGGTAACGGACTTTTTCCTTCATGCTCAGGAGTGCATCGGCAGCATTACGGTTCATCATTGAGAAGTTGCCAAAGTTTTCGATGTTGGCAATATCACCTATCCTGCTGAAAACAAGATGGAACAGAAATGCTCCCAGGTTGCGCCCCTTTTTACCCTTTCGCCCGGTTTTCCTCCCGCTGACAATATCATACCCTTCTTCTGTTATTTTATGGTACATTTTACCAAGGAGCTCGGGGGGATCCTGCAGGTCCCCATCCATCATGGCAACAAGGTCTCCCCTGGCATGGTCCAGTCCTGCGCTGTATGCTGCCTGGTGTCCGAAATTCTTCGAAAGGGAGATTATCCTGATCTTCTTATGACGTTCCTGCCACCCGAGCAGTTTATCCAGGCTGAGATCCGTGCTGCCGTCATCAACAAATATCACCTCATAGTCTGAAACAAAGGATTCGATGGCTGATATGGTCCGTTTTACCAGCTCATCAATTAGTTTCTCCTCGTTGAAAATCGGTATAACCAGCGAAAGCATTAATGTTATTTTTAATTCGTCGCCTGCAATCTTGCCAGGGCAAATTCTGCCTCATCCTGTATTTCTGCATTCCCGGCCAGATTCCTGATCCCGGGAACGCAGTAATCTGATCCCATCCAGCTGAGTTCCCGGAGCAGTAACTTTTTAGCCTCAACTGTTGTTTCGGGAGCCTTGAGGACCTTTACCATCATTTTTTCATAATTGAGCAGTGATTTCTCATCACCTCCTGCCTGGCGTAAATAACTCTGAAGAAGCGAAAAATACCTTGTGCTCTTCTGAATATCATAATTCCCAAGGTTTTTCATTACCTCATCAAGCGTTGGTACCACGAATCCCGGTCGGAGTGACGCAGCTGCAGCGCTCGGAAAATCGAGCGGAACCGGCTGGGTTACATTACCTGTAACAGCCCATTCTGCGCCTCTCTGGAATGTGGTTATGAATCCTGCGCATTCGAGTGCAGGGCCACCTCCGTCCTGCGGGTAACCAAGTGTGGTGTGAAATATCTTACCCTTCCCGTAGGCAATGACCATCAAAGCCGGTTCGTCCCTGCCGGAACCCTGTGCTCTGGGATCTGACCAGGCAGTCGCCAGAATATCCAGACTGATTGCAGGGCCACGCAGGGGACCGGAGAGCATATCGCTTCCATGCAGCCATCTGGCAGGCAGACCCGCAGTAACCGGATGATCAGTTATTTTGGTCCTTATTTCAAATTCCTGGCTGGTGACGGCCGGAGCAGACAGCGTGCCGGCAGTATCGATAACCATTTCATTCCTTCTGAAATAGACATATGGTCCGGCACTCTGGTCACGCCCTTCGCCTCCTCCCAGGCCAATCATCTGGTTATACTCCTTCCAGTCGGGGAATGCGTTGCCTGATTCGTTGCAGACAACCACCCCGCCTCCGTTATTAACATAATCGATGAAAGCGGTATTTACATTTTCCGGCCACGGCTCGCCATTGTAAGCGAGAACAACAAGCTGGTATTTTGAGAATGCCGGATTAAACGCTGACATGTCACCCCCTTTTTCAGGAGTTGCCAGTATCCTGGTATGGAACATGCCGGTCTGATCGAGCAGTTTCTTAAGGATAGCGGAACTTGTCTGCCAGTCATGCTCAGCCTGTCCGGTAATGATCAGTGCCTTGTATTTTCCGGTGTCACTGCAGGTTGTGAAAAATGCAAGTATTCCTGCAACTATCAGTAAAATAATAAATTGTTTCTTCATCTCTGGCTTGTTTTAAACGGTTGGTAATGTCCATGGTTTCCGGTAAGGGCGGCTGAGCAGGCGGCTGGCTCTCGGGTTCCCGATTATCACTTCCTTATCGGGGTCCCATTTTATAGTTTCGCCTGTCGTCATCGCTATTTCGCCCAGCAGTGCCACTGATATTGCTCGGTATGCACCTTCAATTGGCGTGATGGTTTCCTTGCCTGTACGGATGCAATCGATAAAGTTCTGCCAGTGATTCTCGCTTTTGTACAGCTTAATTTCATTCTCACCGATAACCTCTTCAAGGATACCGGGGTCGGAGGCTGTAAGCTGGTTTCCGCGGTTGGTGTGGACCCAGCCAAGCTCACCATACCATGTAGTTCCCATTCCATGGATAAGCCTTGATGAATTAGCAACACGCATTTCAATGCCGTTGGCATATTTGCAGATAAAATCATATTCCACCGGTGCATTAAAGATACCATCGACAGGGTAAACACCTGATCCGGCAATCTCCACTGGACCGGTATTCTCCAGTCCGGCTCCCCAGTTCGCGATGTCGATATGATGCCCTGCCCAGTCGGTAAGCTGACCACCCGAATAATCGAGTATCCATCGCCAGTCCCAGTGGGCCACACCTCTGTATGGTACTTCGGGTGCCGGGCCAAGCCACATGTCCCAGTCAAGTTCCGGAGGAACTTCCTTCACTGGAGGAGTGCCGATACCCCTGCTTCCATCCGGAAGGCCAACCTCTATATGACTTATCTTGCCTACCCTTCCATTGATAGCCAGTTCTGCACCGCGGTGGAAATTTGGGAGGGAGCGCTGCCAGCTCCCTGTCTGCCATATAGTATTGTTCTTCCTGCATGCTTTCACTATGGTCTGTCCGTCTGCAATTGTGCGGCTGATCGGTTTCTCACCATAAACAGCCACTTTCTTGTTTATTGTTTCGGTATAGATTATCCCGTGCCAGTGATCGGGCAAAGCAATGGAAACGGCATCCAGCTTCTCTTTTTCGAGGAGCTCGCGGTAATCCATGTAAGTGCGGCAGTCACTGTTCTTATTGGCTCCGTCAACAGTCTCCCTTGCTTTTGAAAGACGGAGGGCATCAACGTCACAAACAGCAACAAACTGCAGCTGGCTGCCCAGCCGCAAAAAATCTCTCATGTTGCTCATACCCTGCGATCCGGTGCCAATGGCCCCGATAACAATCCTGTCGCTCGGGGCAAGCTTCCCTCCCATCCCAAAGACTGAGGAAGGAACGATCTGAGGGAGCACAAAAGCTCCGGCAACAGCAGTTGCAGAGCGTTTTACGAATGCTCTTCTTGAGGTTCTTCTTAACATATCGGTTAAATTTGGTTGATTGTAAATAATGTATTTTGCCTGAATCAGACAGCCACAGGTGTTCCCGGTATTGGTGTTTCAAAGACCATATCGACCGGACCAAATTCAATAACTGCAGGACCAAGGTCCATATCCGATCTGAGGATCTCATCCCAGGTGATAAGCCTGCCGGTGTAGGCCGCCGTTCTGCCCATGATGGCGGTAAGCGTCGAGTACGCCGTCTGCTCCGCCTCGTTAACATAATCGCCTGTTCTGATCGCATGCACCAGATGCATGTGCTCCTGGACATAGGGAGGTATCTTAAGGGTAGTCATTGGATTGCCGTACTCGTCACTGGGATACTCAAACTTCCATCTGACATTTCCTTTCAGGTCCCAGATAGTGTTCTCGCAGTTGGTGTAACCCTCCGTACCCATTATTATTTCTCCGGTTCCGTTGGCACAGCTGTCGATCTGGCGGCACATGCTGTGTGAGCTTACCCCATTCCCGTAATCAAAATCAATGCTGAAAAAATCATACTGGTCGCCTGTAACCCTGCGGTGACGCCCTCCGTAACCGATTGCCTTCTCCGGCACCCTGCCTATGAACCAGTTTACTACATCTATGTTATGTACATGGGTGTCGAGGATATGATCCCCGCATAACCAGCAGAAGTTGTTCCAGTTGCGAAGCATGTATTCCATATCGTCCCATCCCTTCTCACGCAAACGGAGCCAGACATGGTCCTGGTTCCAGTAGGCCTTCGCCGAGGTGATAGTACCGATAGCTCCGGAGGCTACCTGCCTGTAGGTCTCTATATAATCCTCCTGATGCCTTCGCTGGGTGCCCGTAACAACACACAGCCCTATCGCCTGTGCCTTCCGCGCAGTCGTTATAACCGACCGGATACCCACAGGATCGACCGCCACGGGCTTTTCCATGAATACATGCTTGTTGTTCATGACCGCCTCAAGAAAATGATCGGGACGGAACTGCGGCGGTGTCGCCAGCAGTACAACATCGACATCCGGTATCGCCATCAGCTTCTTGTAGCCGTCAAAGCCCGTGAAGCAGTTCTCCTCAGGGATCGGAAGATCAAACGAAGCAAAACGCTCCCTGCAGGCATCGATCTTGTCCTGGAAAACATCGGCAAGGGCTATTATCTCAAGATCGGGGCCCGCGCTGATGAAGTTGATTGCGGCTCCCGTGCCTCTCGCTCCCGCTCCGACTAGTCCGGCCCTGAGCTTACGGCCTTTGGGCGCACCCCGAAGTATCGGCGGCAGTCCAAGCTCCTTCGGGTCCCTCAGTTTTCTTCCGCACGACGCCACCAGGGCCCCTGCCCCTGCCAGTCCTATACCCGTCAGTGCCGCCCTCCCTATGAATTTCCTCCTGTCAATATTGTGCATAACATTTATTAATGTTTTATATTTTACTCTCTACGCTCTACGCTCTACGCTTTACGCTCTACGCTTTACGCTCTACGCTCTACGCTCTACGCTCTACGCTTTACGCTCTACGCTCTAAAACTCACTCCGCTTCACACACTACCCTGAACCCTACATCTATGCAATCAGAATACCACCAGATGCTCTTGGGTATCTGCGGATCGGTCACCAGCCAGGCGGTCGTCTTGGTAAAATCACGGGCCGCGCTGCGGACATCCTTCGCATCGCTGCGGAAAGAGCCTCCGCGGATAACATGCTCACGCCCTCTCAACGGCCCCATAGGATTAACAAGAACCGCAGTGTCTGCCTTATACGCATCAGCAGAATAGTAGTCAAGGCAAAACTCCCATACGTTCCCCGACATGTTAAGCAACCCCAACGGATTGGGCCTGACAAACGATGGCTCCTGTGTACGCGAAGAGCTGTTTAGCGCATAGACAACCCTGGAGGCAATGCCCGCGGTATCAGGTTTTATCAGCCTCTTAAGAAAGCCCTCCGAAGAGAATCGCTTCGGGTTGCCCTCAAAGAAATAGGGCGTTTCAGTACCTCCGCGGCAGGCATACTCCCATTCAGCTTCAGTGGGCAGACGGTATCTCTTGCCCGTCACCTGCGAGAGCCACTGGCAATAAACACTGGCAGCATGCCACGTCATGGTGATAGCAGGACGTGAACCCTTGCCCCACCCCTGATCCGGAGCTCCCCACGGTGGCGTGGCCCCCGAGATGGCATCCGCATCCTTAGCACTTACCTTCTGTCCCTCGGTCCTCCCCTGGGAACCGGTGGCCCGGAAAAAGGCCAGATACTCATCCCACGTAACCTCTACCTTCCCCATCCAGAAATCCGATACCGCGACTTCACGCACCGGACCCTCATCTTCATCCCTCATCGGCTCGCTCTCAGGGCTCCCCATGCGGAAACTGCCGCCACGGACAGCTATCATATCAAACGAAACACCCGAGCCCGGTATCATCTCCATGTAATCCTCAAAACGCTCTACCTTCGCCGGCTCAGTATAAATAATCTGGTCTGCCGTAACCGTAACACCAAAATCAGTGTTGCTCGCATGAAGAGCATCCCTGTCATAATGACCAACATTAAGATGGCAGTTGATGCAGTTGACAGGCTCCTTGCTTATCGTGTAGAAATAGTGAGCATT
>DIKJ01000096.1:6994-9572 GCA_002424525.1 Bacteroidales bacterium UBA5621
TTCTCATAAACAAATCCGCGGGCATTCTCAAGAAGCTTCTTGGCCTCCCAGTTGATCTGAGAACTGTCCTTGAAAAAATATCCGTACGCATCCTTAAGCCCGTGCTTAGCCTTTGCAAACAGATATCCGTCACCCTGGGGAGGCAAATGGCATCCCACACAGGGAGTGATCACCCCCGACTGATTATTGTAATGTGTTGAAAGCTGCCAGCTCTGGTCTGCTGTCGGATGTATATGGCACGACATGCAGTATTTGTCGGTCGATGTATAGGAAATGACAAAATTCGCTGAGCTGATAAGCAAGGCACAGGCTACGAAACCCAAAACTACCATCCAGACCTTCATCCTGCGACTGGTAAAAGTCCCTTTACGGCGCTCGCGCAACTTCATGTGTAATTAAAAGGATCTGTTAACGGCGCTAAAGTTAATTGTTTGCCCCGGTTTTCAAAACTGGAAAATCAGATATTTCAGAATCTTTTTGTGTATGCGTGACAATAAGGAATTTTCCCGTTATTGAAATAATAATCCTGGTGATATTTTTCCGCCGTATAAAACTCAGTAGCCTTTGTTATTGCCGTAACAACCTTTATTCCCTTGGATTTCAATATATTAATATTCTTCTCAGCAATTTTTTTCTGATCATCGTTCATGTAGAATATTTCTGATCTGTACTGATCTCCTATGTCGGGTCCCTGACCTCCTGTCTGAGTCGGATCGTGGATCTCAAGAAAAAGCCGGAGGAGTTTCTCATACGAAGTTTTGGCGGGATCGTATATAACCTTAACAGCTTCCGCATGGCCCGTTTTCCCTGTGCAGACCTCCTTATAGGAGGGATTTCTGACAGTTCCCCCGATGTATCCCGATGTTACCGATAGTACTCCGGGCGACTGCTGAAGGAAATATTCCACCCCCCAGAAACAGCCTCCTGCAAAGATGGCCGTTCCATACCTTCCGGGATCTGCCTGAACGGGTATAAAATCGAGAGACACGGAATTTACGCAATGTCGCACATTTTTTGACGTGAGCCGTTCTCCGGCGAAAACATGGCCAAGGTGGCCACCGCAGTTGGTACATACTATCTCTGTTCTTAACCCGTCCGCATCAGGATAACGGGTCACGGCACCCTTTATCTCATCATCAAAACTGGGCCAGCCGCAATCCGATTGAAACTTATCGGTCGAATAGTAGAGTGCCGACCCGCATTTCCTGCAGACATATGTTCCTTCTTCCTTGTAGTTCGTGAATTTACCTGTAAAAGGGCGCTCCGTACCCTTGTTGTTGATAACAAGCGATTCCTCTTTTGTGAGGTCGGTGAATGAAAGCTTTTCCTGTGAATAAGATTCCAGACTCATAACTACTGATATTAATATAACTGATAAAACTGCTTTTGTCATTTCATTATAATATTTTTACAAATAACAATTATCTGCAGGCAAAGTTAGGGGGATCTTGTCAAAAAATCGGAATAATTTGTCAAAAGTCGTATTTTTTCTGCAACTTCTATACTAAATAACTGTTTAATTTGTTTAATTAAATCAGCCTGACAATTGCAATTTGCAGGTTGATTGTTGCTTAAATTCTGGCACGGAGATTGTTTTTAACTTTAAAAGATTATTTTTGTCTTTTATTAATTATTTATCTGGTATGAAAAAGTTTGCTGTTGTAATCATTGTTGCTTTTATCGCAGTTCTGCTTATGGGTTCCTGCAACAGGCAGGCATGCCCGGCTTACGGTACCGCCGACACGGAGCAGACGGGGCATAATGGATAATATCCTGACAGCGCTGTTCAATTGACCAGTTTGTAAGTACGCAACAAAATGAAAAAGCTGCTTATAATTGTGTTGATGGTTATTTGCCGGGTGTTTGTACTGAATGCCCAGGGTGATCTGATTGAACAGCAGAGAGTTTTTTTCCGCAACGAAAAATCTTTCGCGATACTTCTTAACTCTGACGGTCTGGGTATAAATTATCGTGATGCCCGGCGAATTGATTATCTTAATAAACGTTTCTTCGAGATTGAGATCGGAACACTCAAGCATCCGAGAGAGTATAAGCAATCCAATTACTATTCCCAGGGATCTTTTATCTTCGGCAAGGTCAATAGTGCTGTTTTCATCAGGGGCGACATAGGACGACAGCATGAATTATTCAAGAAAGCCGACCTCGGAGGGATTGCAGTCAGATATTTTTATGCTGCCGGGCCCACCATCGCTCTGTACAAACCGATCTATTACAGGGTACTGTACCCGGTCTCAAACAACTTCGAGTACGAGGTCAGGGAAGAGAAATTTGATATCCAGATTCATGACCCGACCCTTATTTACGGGAAAGCATCGTTTGTTAAGGGACTGAACGAGACAAAGGTTTTGCCGGGCCTCTTCGTCAAGGGAGGGTTCAACTTCGAATACAGCAAGGAAGATAAAGTTATACACGCTATTGAGATCGGAGCCACTCTGAGCGGTTATCCGAAACAAATCCCCATCATGGCCAGCGAGGACAACAGAGCTGTCTGGTTCTCATTGTTTGCCAGCTACAGATTTGGCATAGTTGTCGATCCCCTTGATCCTGAATCAAATAA
>DIKJ01000032.1:0-4424 GCA_002424525.1 Bacteroidales bacterium UBA5621
GCGTATTAAGCGCACTTCCCAAGTATGAGCCAGATGACAATAAAAACCACAATAGTGCCTAAACAGCCGCCACCTAGTTTCCAGGCTCCGAATCCTGAAATGAGCCCTCTTAAAAGATTATTCATTGTTATGATAGTTTAATTGATGAAATTTTCTTCATCCTTTACCCTGGCCTTATTGCCGGCTTGAGAAGAATAATTAAGGGAAAGAATTTCCCGTGTTTTGTGAGCAGAAATATGTTATGCCGTTGATAAGAGTAAAGTCGATGATCTTCAGGTTGTTTTCCTCCAGAATTCTTGTAACATCTTTTTTGGACATGCTCCTGTCAGTTCTGAAATCAATAACGTTTATCAGACCGTCAAGGAATTTTACTGACTTGTAAAATGGTTCCTGAACTCCATCCTGATCATTGTTCTTGAAGCAACCTACAAAATAAGCCGTCTGAGGCAGCAAACGGTTTACGGCACTTAAAAAGCTTTTAAGATGCTTAATATTATTCAGTTTTTTAAGATTTATCAGTGTTTTCACTTTTTTCAGGTCGCTGGAATCATAGTAAAAATGGTGCCTGGACGAGAGTGCCAGTAAATCTGGCTCTCTCGCAAGCTTTAACCAGTGCAGATATTGATAGAAGTCTTCTCCTGCTTCGGTGCGAATATTTTCCAATACAGGATTGGACACGGATATTTCAGGTAAACGAAATTTCTCACGATTCCGTGTTTTAGTGGTATCGCGGGGAATTACGGGTTTGTTCAATACTGAAATATTTTCCATTTACAGGTGTTTAAATCCTTTTAAAAAGTTACTTCTGATAAGATACTTTGGTTATTATTGCATACTCATGTAAAGGTAGGCAATGACACATCAGAGACGTTACACAATTCCATTTTTGATTTACATAATTAACGCTTTTACTGCTGTCTGCAGGATTTAATCACCGTTCTGAGGGAACAATGATGGTCATAACATTTCAAAACTGCAAAAGGTGCCTGCCCGGATTGGCGATTCAAAAATGCAACTACTGGTACATACTTGATTTTAAAATATCAAAGGATTAACCACGTTGATCCTGTACCGGAACTCATACCTGAGCATTATTTCATGTGATCCATTACTATAGCTGCCGAGCTTGCTGATATCAAAATCGTATATGTAAGCGACTTTGATCTGGTTATTAACCTCAACCTGGAACAGGCCTGCAACTGACCGCTCATTCCTGTAAGAGGCTCCTGCCCAGAGCCGGTCATGATAACTGAAATGAGCATTTATATCGTAAAGGATCTTTTCCCCTGACCTGTAAATCAGAAGCGATGAAGGGAGGAACTTTAAATTTGATGATAAGTTACATACAAAACCTCCTGTGAGCATATAATTGTACTGACCCGGATCAATATTGAAGTTGTATTTGTTTATTTCAAAATTAAACTTATAGCTTAGGAGCTTTGGTATTGAGAACCCCAGGAAGTAGTTATTGTTCGAGTAATAGGTTCCAAAGCTAAAACCCGGAACAATATACCGGCGGGAACTGATCAGGTAGTAATCGTCTCCCTGATCGAGTACAACAAGATCGGACCATGAAGTATTGGTAGTTATTAATCCTGCTCCAAGTCCAAAAGAGAGAGTCCCTTTACCGATGTCGATCCTATATGCATAGTTGCTGATAAACTGGGTTTCTTTTGTTACGCCGATTTTGTCGTTAGTAATAATAAGTCCAAGTCCGACTTTGTCATCTCTTACGGGTGCATCAACCAGGAGAGTGATTGTCTCGGGTGAGCCTGTGATACCGGTCCACTGTTTGCGGTACAGGGCTGCAATATTCAATACCCCCCTGGCCCCTGCATAGGAAGGATTGATTGTCAGAGGATTGAGGACATACTGGTTTATGACAGGAGTCAACTGGCCCGACAGGCTTAAAGGTATCAGGATCCAGAAAAATGTATTTATGAATCTCCTCATTTTATCTTCTGATTACAATAAAACCTTTAATAGATTTACCATTCTCTGTTTTCAGGACATAGAAATAAGTATCATCATGGAGTGGCTTATTATTGATGTCAACGCCATCCCAGCTATTATCATAATCGGAGTTTTTATATACCAGGACGCCCCTCCTGTCGAAAACTACCAATTCCGTACGATCCTGTGCACTTAATCCTTTTATCACAAAATAATCATTCCTGCCATCCATATTAGGAGTTATCAGCGTAGGGATGATATATTCCTGAACAGTTATATTGACTGTGTCAAAAGATGGTGGGCAAACACCGTTAGAGACGCTCCACAGGAATTTGTTTATACCGGGTGAAAGTCCGCTGATGAAAGTCGCTGGCCAGGCAGGATTAAGAATTTCACCTGTACCAGAAATTAATGACCAGCTGCCTGTTTCATAATAATGGGCAAGCTCAGCATCCATATTAGTTGTAAACTGGCCTGCCAGAACCTGATCAGCACCTGCATTGGCAACAGGATTCTCCCTGACTTCAATTTTTATATCAGTTGTATTCTGACATCCGTACTGATCTGTGAGAGTGACCGTAAATGTGGTAGTCATTGTTGCAGTTACAACGGGGTTTGATACATACGGATTACTGATTAATGCAACCGGTGACCAGGAGAAAATGCCTGTCCCCTTTGCGTTGAGTTGAATATCATCCCCCCTGCATATTGCCGGATAGGTCCCTGCATCTATTGAAGGCGGATCCCTGAAGATCACTCTGACAATATCTGTTGAGGTACAGTTGTTGTGTACCTCGGTCCATGCAAAGTCGTATGAGCCAGCCTGGTTGACAGTGACCCTGGCGTTGGGTTGATGATTATCCGGTGAAAAGAGGGTATTGCCGGGGCCGCTGACTTTGGTCCATGTACCGGTTCCTTTTGTCGGGCTGGCATTGAAAATGAAATCCATGTCACATTCATATCCTCCCGGGCCCGCATTTGCAACCGGAGGATCCTGACATCCGCATGACACTGAGAAACTGACTCCGGTTGTTGTGCATCCTGATGAATTTCTTACTGTAATGGTGTGGCTCCCGTCGGCAACATTGACAAAGGAAGCGGAGCTCTGGTATGTCCCGCCATCCAGCCTGTAGGTAAGGCCTGAACCTGTCGGAGCGGTTACCGTAACAATTGCTTTACCATAACCCTGTGAACAATCTACTGTCTGTGCCGGGCTTGCAGGTGATGCCGGTGGCGCATTGATAACAACATTTGCTGATAACTGTGATGTACATCCGCCTGCACTGGTAACCGAAAAGCGATATGTGCCTGCAGTAAGTCCCGAAACAGTGGTGCTTGTTCCGGTTCCCTGCAATGCACCCGGGTTTATTGTCCAGGTTCCGCTTGCAGGCAAACCGCTTAATACCACGCTTCCGGTCGGTGTTAAACATGTTGGCTGGGTGACTGTTCCAATGTTTGGCACTGCAGGCCAGGCATTTACACTTAATGTATAGGTGGCTTTTACTGCGTTACACGGACCAGACGGATCATTGGTGGTTACCGTAATTACAACTGTTTTTCCAATATCATTATTGCGAGGTGTGTATGTAAAAGAAAATGGTGACTGAGACGTTGAAGATGGACTCACTGAGCCACTCCCATTTTCTGTTAAATAAACTCTTGTTGCACTTCCACCGAAGGTATTGCCACTTATTGTTACAGGCGTTGTGCCGCATGTGCTTCCGCTGCTGCTGCTTAGTGTAACTGTCGCAGGATTCTTACAATCGGAGTCTTGCCCCAACCCCTTTATTGAGATCAACATAATAAAGCCTGTCAGAAGAAATACTGTTCTGGATAGTCTTAACTCATTGCTAAAGTTGATTTCTGAATGAGAATCAGATTTCATATCAGCTATTATATCGTAAATTCCCGGATAACCATTTGGATTTTTGCATTTGCAGGTACAATATTCCGGTTGAAAGTTATAATTGTATTTTAGTAAAAGTGTTATATAATTTTTGAAAAAAGTTGTAATATTCACGCATTAAACTTGCTTTAATAACTGTAACGGATGTATCAGCATTCATTTTATTGATATATCATTCCTGCAGGTTTTTCAATTTCAAAATCCCTGAAGCCAAAATCAGTTGTCCTGAATGCGTTCATTTTGAGAACATCATATCCGATTCCCGGAATTGACGGGTAAAATGAAATGGAAATTTGAAATGTATTAAATACCATGTTCTCATTTTTTATTAGTACACCCAAACCTATCTGCGAATAAACTTTGCTGGTTTTAAATCCTGTTTTCTCATCGCCAAGCATGCCAAGCGAACAGGTAAAAAAAGGCCCAAACCAGAATCCGATAAAACTCCATGGGGAATATGATTGTGTCTGGAGGGACAATAAAAGGCGGTTGGTACCTGATAATGCAGGACTGTTAAATCCATCCAGTCCGTAACTGTCATTGATTGTCAGGCTATCGGATGACA
>DIKJ01000032.1:4462-6163 GCA_002424525.1 Bacteroidales bacterium UBA5621
TTCAAATAAACCTGTAAAGTAATTTACACCTACTGTCAGAACACCCTGTTCAATTTGTGATCCATGAAAGAAAGTTCCGTATTCGAAATTGGAGCTCAGGTATCCCAGTTTATTATAGTTCCCGAAGAAGACCCGCATGCCTAAATAGAGCCGCCCGGTATTATTCTTAACCTGATAGCCGCCAGTCAGTGCATATACCCTTCCGACAGGTACATCTTCAATAACACCATGTTTAAAGATAAACTTATCCTGCACATATATCCTTGTTGACATTCCAATTGTGGCCAGATAAAAATCCTCACTGGAATAAATATGTAATGGATCATCATTCTCAGATGGTTTTTCAAGATATCTGACGCGCAGATAACGTGCTGCCAGAATTAAATTGGTTATGTGCTCCGCTTCGGTACGTCCCTTAAAAATCTGTTGGGCACTGCCGGCCCAAAAATCCTGAGTCCTGAATTTCAGATTAACAGGAACATAAACCGAATTTATATCCTTCAATGAGTCTTTTTTAACCTGAGTAGCAAAAGATATACCCGCTGACCACTTTGCCAGTGGCGAAAAAAACGGGCGGTCGATAGCGAAGCTCCTGATTGAATTATTGTATCCGTCAAAGCCAAGATGCAGTTTTGCGCTGATGTAGGTGTTCCTTATGTTTGGGATATTGTAGTTTGTATTGAAAGCATTTATCTCATGATTAAAATCTCTTGAAAAGACATTTTGAAATTCATGACCATATCCTAAAAAATTATTTTCAGATAAACCGGCTCTGATTCCTGAGGCAGAGATGGAACCTACCGGGATGATACTACCCTTATCCAATACCCGGACAGAGATATCTACTGAATCGGTTCCATCCCCTGCCTCCACAACCGAAAAAGCAACCTCATGCACATATTTCTGGCTTCGGATCAAACGTTCGGATTCTTTCACAAGTAAAGAATTGAAAGGTTGTTTCCTATGGAAAAGCAACAGGTTCCGGATCGTGATACCTTGTGTTTTGATATGGATCCAATTACCTGCATTGTACAAGAAATTCTGTTTCCTGACTGTAGTGTCCCAGACTGAGTAACCAAAAGGATCCAGGGTAATAACATCGATATTACGTATTATTTTTCCATCAAATGCACTATATGGTTTTTGTGTCAGCTTATCATATCCTTTGCTGGCGGCTTTCTTATTCTTTGGGCCGGGGGTCACCGGCTTGAATATTAACCGAAACATAAATTCTGTGATTCTGCTTCGTTCGGAATAGGATTCAATGTTTTTATAAATTTGAGTTGAGTCTTTTCTGACACTGTCCTGTTGTGCAGAAGCAAAATCACTTATCGGGATTACAGCAAGAAGAAGTATGAAACATTTTCTGAACCACATTTGAGCATGCAGTTATTGATCCTGAAAGGTTATCAGAATGAAAACCGGGTCTGGTTTATTCGACTTGGCACCGTGAGCAGGGATAAATTCAAAAAGTCACCGTTTATCAGGTGCCGGTAACCGATGACTTTTCGAATTGATTTAATGACTAAAGCTCAGCGATAATCCTGAGCACCTCTTCTTTTGTTTTGCCGAGCTTGATCTGAAGCCTTCCGATCATTTCATCTTTTTTCCCGTCAGCAAACATTAAATCATTGTCTGTGAGCTGTGCAAATTTTTGTTTAAGCTTGCCTTTTTGCTCATTCCAGTTTCCTTTAGCTTCTG
>DIKJ01000032.1:6208-12984 GCA_002424525.1 Bacteroidales bacterium UBA5621
GCTGTTACACAACTCTGTAAATAAGTTACATCATTCACGTATTCCTGAAAGCGCTGCGCCCTTTATGATTATGGTATATGAACTTAAAGGGATGATGTGTGAATGATGTAACTCTTTTCCGGAATTTTGTAATTGTTTTAAGAAAAAAACACTAAATCTTTGTATTATAGATATTTCCGGATAAAAAACCAGACTCAGCGCCGCCCTCCGGGAAGATTATCACACCATAGTATGAAACCCACATGTTATTCAAAACAAACAAGAATGAAAAACTTCTCTAAACATGTGGGTTCCATCCAACCTTTAAAAATAAATTATAAACGGATGAAAATGCTTTTGAAAATATTAATCGGGACAATTGCTTTAGCTCTGTTAATAGTAATAATTACGACAGCTTTAATAAAACCCTGGCTTGGGGAAAAAATACGGGCAGAACTGAATAAGGAAAACAGGAACTATGAGGTTGAAATAGAAAAGGTCCATATTCTGATACTCCGGCCAGGGATAGAATTGGAGGGTATTAAAATAAACTCCAGGCCGGGGGATAGGGGCGACCGGAATATTGAAGGAGAAATAGAGTCTGCAAAACTTAAAAGGATCAGTCTCGCCCGGATCATTATTAAAAAAGAATTCAGCATCAGGGAAGTAATAATTTATAACAGCAGGATTAAAGGGAAGATACTATTCCCGAGGGATACAATACCACCTCTGGTGTCGGCCATGAACATCCGGATAGACAAAATACTTTTTGATAAAATTAACCTGTCGATGGAAGGCACCTCGTCTGCACTCTCATATTCGGTGAAAGAAGGCTATTTGAAATTTTACAATCTGAAGGTTGAGAAGAATGATACCTTATCCAATGGTATTGTCAGTCAATTTGATTTTGAGGCTGAAGAACTCAATTCGGTATCGTCTGACAGTTTGTACTCGTTTACAACCGGCCGGCTTATCTATTCTGCAACTTCAAATACTCTGGCTATAAACAGCTTTTCTGTTCAGCCGAATTACAAAGATTATGAATTCACATCACGGTTTGAGTTCCAAAAAAGTCGTATTGAAGCCACCTTCAGCAATATTTACTTTCACAATTTTCTTATTGCAGATTACTTCACGTCCGGCAGCCTGGTGAGCTCCTGGATTGAAATTGGGAAAATGGATATGAATGTTTTCCGTGATAAGCGAAAAAAATTCGCGCATATTAACAAACCGGCATTCCAGGATATGATTTACAGCTATCCGGGCACTATCAGAATTGATTCAATAGGTCTTATAAAAGGGAATGTCACTTATGTCGAACATGCTGAGGAGGCAAACAACCCCGGAGTTATCAGCTTTAATGAAATCAATGCCAGGATCTATAAAATAACCAATGATACCATTTACAAAACAGAAAGCGCTTTTTTGGAACTTAACGCTGATGCCTTATTGATGGGGAAAGGCAGGATGTCTATTTTATTAAAAGGAAGAATATTCGACAGGCACAATACATTTTCAATGTACGGAACTCTTTCAGACATGGAAGCAGATGAATTGAATCCTATACTGGAGAAAAATGCCTTTATCTATGCTACGTCCGGTAAAATAGATGGAATGAATTTCAGTTTCACGGCTGATAATACAAAAGCGACCGGCAGAATGACAATGCTTTATCATGGATTGGACCTTGCCTTTAAGAACAAACGGACGGATGATACAACAGCCTTCAGGGAGAGATTTATTTCATTTATCGCCAACAGAAGAGTGCCGGATTCAAATCCGTTCCGGGGGCAGGAGGTGAGAGAGGGAATAATTGATTATGAACGGGATCCGGAAAGATTCCTTTTTCATTACTGCTTCAGGTCAATTCTTTCAGGGATCACATCCAGCCTTCAGAAAAATCCAAAAAAATGATTTTTTCAGAAACAATCCGTCAGCTGAAGCTGACGGCAATTGAGCAGGACTTCTTCCTGCATTACCATTTCCTCCTGGAAGCGAACCAGCCAAGCAGGAACCCGAGAACCAGACTGATAAGAATCTGTCCCCATCGCAAACTTGCCATATTCATCGAGCCTCCGCCATGTCCCAATCCTTTCATCCAGGTAGCACCGCCCAGCAACAGAAAAGCAATTACTATCACTGCAAATGCAATAATATAGTAAAGCATTTGTCTGTTTTTTCTTGTACTCATTGGGTTTATACTATTTCTTTGAAGCCACCAGTAAGACAACTCCTCCAACTCCCATAACGGCTATCCCGACCAGCGGAGACCATTTGAGGTGGTGCCTTTTGTTTGCATTAATTTGAATATTCCCTATATCAACTATTTTCTCTTTTGTGAAGAAAGTAAAGGCTGTAACAATGGTTAATAATAAACCAATTATTATAATGACGATACCTGCTGTTTTCATATAAATGGTTTTAATAATAATAGCGGAAAGATATGGAAAGATCATGGCAGAAGTGTTACACAATTCCTGATATGATTTACATCATTCACACATAATTAGTCCGAAGTCCGAAGTCATATTGTACTTAGCTTCCGGCTTCTGACTTCCGGCTTCCGGCTTCTGACTTCCGGCTTCCGGCTTCCGGCTTCCGGCTCCTATAGACAATGATTGATTACTTTTTTTTTATTATTTTCTTAATGATCGGTTTAATTTTTATCAGCGGAGGTAAAGTATCGCCCAGCAGAAATCCGTAGGGTTCTAATTGTTCAATATTGTCGAGAATGAGCTTTACAATAGCCAGTATCGGTATTGAAAGAAACATTCCGGGGATTCCCCATAAAGCATTCCCGACAAATACCACAATCAGCGAGAAAAGGGCATTGATTTTTACTTTTGAGGAGACTATTACGGGAACGATGTAATTATTATCTATAAGCTGGATGACATAATATGCTGCCATAACGTAAACGGCATACCAGGCTGACGATTTGGTAGCCAGCGCAATCATCACTGGAAGCGCGACTCCCACGACCCCTCCGATGTATGGGATTACATTGAGTATAGCGATAAGTATCCCGAGAACAAAAGCGTAATCGATTCCGATAATCAAAAGAGCAGTAGTATTCAGTGCTGCCATAATAACAGCTTCCATTACCAGTCCGACAAGATAGCGCTGAATAACGGTTTTTGACTTGGTGATTATTATATTCACCTTGCTTTGTTGGTTTGTAACGAAGAGTTTGTGAATAAAGTCGATTATGAGAGGCTGGTAAAGCAGAATAAAAAAAACATAAACCGGGACTAAAAACAATGCAATCAATATGCCGCCAATACTGACGAGGGTCTTCCCGATTGCCGCCCCGCTGGAATTCATGATTTCACCCTTTGTTTCTGTGATCCATGCAAATATTTTCTGAGAGTTTATGTCCAGATAACCTGAAACCCAGATGACTGCCCTGTTAAGTGCTTCGGTAAATTTTTCGATCAATGCCGGCAATGATTCGCTCAGACGGTTGATCTGCGAATAAATAAGCAAACCAAACGCAGCAATTATTATTATAGTAAGTAATAAAGTGATCGTGATAGCCACAATCCTGTTAATTTTTTTATCTACAAAAAAATTAACAACAGGGTGGAGCACAATGGCTATAATAATAGCGAAAACGAGAGGAATGAGAATCCCCCTGCCAATATACAATATTGTGAACAAAGCAATTATACCGAGAAGAAAAAGAGATGTCTGCGCGTAGAACGGCAATTTTATTTTTTCATCTGTCACGGCTTTTCTGAGCCCTCTTCTTTTTTACGAAAAATACGTTGAAATAATAAATGACTGAGCGATTTAACCTCCTCAGGATGCCTTGCGACCATGTTTGTAACACCTAACTGTAACACAACACCGAATAATTTTCTGAGTATATTTCCTGACGCACCAACAATTATCCTTTTTGAGAGATAGCCGGAAGCTAAACCTGTTGCAGTTCCCAGGATGTTGTCGATAAGATAGGGAGAGGAAGATATATCCTTTATGGTGCTTTTAAGCAGGTTTATTGGCTTTAAGCTCTCAAACGTAAGGTAGAGTTGCTCTTTAAGCTGCTCTCCCTTTACTGTTTGCTCTTCTTCAAGTAATTGAATGGCATTTTTTATATCTGCAACGGAATTAATGTTTTCCATGTGATTCTATCTGAGCAGAAGTTTGATGATATTATTTCCGATGAGTCTTTTAATCCGTTTATGCATAAAGAAATGCACAAAAATCCCCGCAAGGCCATAAAAACCGGCAACAACAAAGAAACCGTAAAATATTCCTCCCAGGATTTCTCCCAGCCAGATAGCAATTCCCAGATTAAGAAAAATCAGGAAGGAAGCAGCTAAAACAAAAACTAAAGAGTGAGGTATGAATGAGGAAACGACATCCGATGTTTTATCAACAACTTTGAGTTTCCCCAGCTCATAACCTGCTTTGCCGAATTCGGTTGCTTTTTCGTATAGTGTTTCAATAATCTTAGAAGTATCTTCCATGGTTGGAATTCCTTTTAAACAACTGAACCTGCGGCCGTTTCAGCATCTTTTTTTGCTTTTTCCGCTTTGGCCCTGCCTTTTTCAGCAAAATCGGTAACTTCTTCTTTTACCTCATCAATCTTCTCAGAGATATCGTTAAGAAACTCATCGAATTTTTCTTTGGCAGTTTCAAGATAATCCTCTCCCTTTTTTGAGATCTTCTTTCGGGTAACTTTTCCTTTATCCGGGGCGAATAAAATCCCCAGCAAAGCACCGGCGGCGACTCCGGCTAACACGCCCAATATAACTTTTCCTGAACTCATAATCTTGCTTTTAAATGATAAGTCCACTCTGAAAGGTCATAGCTTCATTCGCTTCGCAAATTCGCAACGGCTTTGGAGAATGGGCTTACCGGATGTTAATAAAGTGATAACTCTAAAGGATTCTTCTCCCCTGAATAACCTTGACAATTATTGCAATGATTGCGATAACTAGAAGAATATGGATGATTCCGCCGACACTGTAGCCAAAAAATCCGATGGCCCAGGCGATAAGAAGCACCACTGCTATGACATAAAGTAGATTTCCCATGATTTTCGTTTATTTTATTTATTTACAATTTTACAGTAGAATAACCAACAGAACAATAATAAGGAGTAATACGGCACCTGAAATGTAATAACCGCCGCCTATTGCCTTGAGATTGTGTTTGATAGCCTTTACTTCTTTCCTCAGGTTCTTTTTTTCTTCCGAATTCAGTTTCGACATATCCGTTGCTTTAATTTCATCCAGCCTTACAAGCAGTGTTCTGGCTGCAGCAGAATCTGCCGGTGTTGGAGCAGGCAAGGTAACAGGCTCATTTACAGTTGCTGCACTTGACTGAAACGGCACAAATGCAAATGAAAAGCACATTAACATTAAACCAAGAACGATCTTTTTCATTTTAATTGATTTTAATTATTAATAAATCCACGATAATTGTAATTATGTTTGATTTGGTTATTTACCGGTAAAAATTATCAGTTGTATTAATCCTGAGGTTTTAAATATCTTTTCAATCACCAAAGGTAGGTCAATCAGTTCTGCACACTCTTACATAATTTCCGGGAAAATTTACATCATTTACGTATTTTGGCTCTGGCCTGATTAATTCATTTGACTATCAAGCTCACGAAGAAGTAATAATCCACAATCGCTGCTTATGCAGGCATACCTGCCAGTGCGGGTACTGAACATGCCAGCCTTCCTTTACCTTAAAGTTTTAACCAATACAGAAATGGTTATACTTCGCTATTGGAATCTGTAAATTATGTAAATTTTTTTTATAATTGTGTAATAAATAATTCACAATTTCTTATAAACATTTGACCCGTTAAATCCCAAAAAAGAATTTCACAAACAGCTCGACCTGTTGGTACCATCCCATAATAGCTATATATATCTGCAAATGAATGAAAAGACAGCATCTAAACTCGCAATAGAAAGTCTTCAAAAGTCACCAAGTGGTATCCAGGGGTTTGATGAAATAACCGGAGGCGGGTTACCAACCGGCAGGCCAACCCTGGTTTGTGGCGGTGCAGGCTGCGGTAAAACACTTTTCGGAATGGAGTTTCTTGTACGGGGTGCAACTCAGTTTAACGAACCGGGCATATTTATGTCGTTTGAAGAAACTATTGAGGAATTAACCAAAAATGTTGCATCACTCGGTTTTGATCTGGAAAATCTTGTTAAGAATAAAAAAATTGCTCTTGACTATGTTCGTGTTGAGCGCAGTGAAATTGAAGAAACAGGGGAATACGATTTAGAAGGCCTGTTCATAAGACTTGCTTATGCAATTGATAGTATCGGAGCAAAACGTGTTGTACTGGATACGATTGAATCACTGTTTGCCGGCTTGCCAAACCAACTGATCCTGCGTGCCGAACTGCGGCGCCTGTTTCACTGGTTAAAAGAAAAGGGTGTTACTGCAATTATAACAGGCGAGCGCGGGGACGAATCATTTACACGGCAAGGCCTGGAAGAATATGTCTCTGATTGTGTTATTTTGCTCGACCATCGTGTAACTGAGCAGACCTCTACACGCCGTTTACGAATCGTTAAATACCGGGGTTCAACGCATGGTACCAATGAGTATCCATTTCTGATCGATGAAAATGGGTTTTCAGTACTGCCCGTAACCTCCCTGGGATTGAACCATATTGTATCAAATAAAAGAATCTCAAGTGGCATAACTCTACTTGATGAGATGCTTGAAGGAAAAGGGTATTACCGCGGCAGCACCGTTCTTGTTTCCGGTACTGCCGGAGTTGGGAAAACAAGTATTGCGGCTCACTTCGCAGAAGCTGC
>DIKJ01000032.1:13042-15901 GCA_002424525.1 Bacteroidales bacterium UBA5621
GAGCCCTGGGTGCAGAAAGGGCTGTTACAATTCCATGCAACCCGGCCAACATTTTATGGCCTGGAAATGCATCTGGCTGTAACTCATAAAATGGTAAATGTTTTCAAACCAGATATTGTCATTCTGGATCCCATAAACACTTTCGTTGTTGGCGATAAAGAGTTCGAAGTAAAAACAATGTTAATGCGTATTGTTGATTTTCTTAAGTCAGAGCAGATAACAGCTTTATTTACCAGTCTGACATCAGGTAACAGCCCGTTAGAGAATTCTGATGTCGGAATATCATCATTGATTGATACATGGTTATTACTGCGCGATATTGAATTGAGCGGCGAACGAAACAGGGGACTGTACGTTCTTAAATCGAGGGGGATGGCTAATTCTAACCAGATCCGCGAATTCATTCTCACCGACCACGGTTTGGAATTACGTGAGGCTTATATTGGTACCAGTGGAGGATTAACCGGTTCGGCCCGCGTTGCACAGGAATCTCTTGAAAACGCCGAAGTGTTGACACATAAGCATGAAATTGAACGTAAAAAACGTGAAATAGAACGGAAACGGAAGGCATTGGAATCAAAGATTGCAGCATTACATGCCGATTTTGATTCGGAAGAATCCGAAGCTGTTAAATTGATAAAAACAGAGCAGGATATGATTAAAAGACTGGAACAGGACAAAATGAAAATGGCAGTCAGCAAAAAAGCTGTCATGGAAAAAAGTGCAGCCGGCAATTTGAAAAAATCATTATAAGGAGTATCCGATGAAAGCAAAGAATGTGAATTCAGAAATGATAATTAAAAAAGGTAAACCCGGTAAAACGGCAGATGAAAAATGGGTGCTTCGTTTATACGTTGCAGGAGAATCTCCAAAGGCTCTTACTGCATTTGCAAATCTGGAAAAAATATGTCAGGAACAATTAAAGGGAAAATATTCCATTGAAATAATTGACCTTTTGCAAAATCCACATTTTGGTGCCGAGTACCAGATACTTGCCCTACCAACGTTAGTGAGAAAATTACCGGTACCCGTTCGTAAGATAATCGGAGATCTTTCAAATACAGAACGTGTACTTGTAGGACTTGATTTATTGCCAGAAAGCTGAATTATAAATACATATATTATCAGGTATATTTATGAAAAAGAATAAACCAAAAATAAAGGAGACTCCGGGAAAGTTTGAGCTGCCTGTGCCTGAACGAAACCAGGGTAAATATACTTTACGCTTATACATAACCGGTACAACGAATCGATCAGTCATGGCAATAACCAACCTGAAGAAGATTTGTGAAGAATATCTTGAAGGGCTATATGATCTTGAAGTGATAGACCTGTATAAAAACCCAAACTTAGCAGAAGGTGACCAGATAATTGCATCCCCTACATTGATTAAAAAGTTGCCACTTCCGTTCCGTCGCATTATTGGTGATATGTCAAATACAGAAAATGTCCTTTTAGGATTGGATATAAGAGAGGTGAAGAAAAGTTAGGACTACGGGAGTTTTAAATCAGTTGGTTTTAAATAAAAGTAAATGTCAAGAACAAAAGAACAGCTCATAATTGAAAATAAGGAATTGCATTCACGCCTGGTTGAAATTGAGGAGGCTCTTGCGGCAATCAGAAACGGAGAGGTGGATGCGATAATGGTTTCCGGAAAGAAGGGAGATCAAGTATATTCTATCAGTTCTGCCGAAACACCATACCGTACTTTCATAGAAGAGATGAGCGAAGGAGCAGTTACTCTTACAAAAGAGGGTACAATTCTCTATTGTAATCATAGATTTGCTGAGTTAGTTCAATCTCCATATAATAGGGTTATTGGCTCATCCCTCAAACATTTCATCACACCGGATGATAATCCAAAATTAGATTCCTTCCTGACTCAACCGGCTCATGGCAAACATGATGTTTTAATAGTATCGCTGAAAAACACTTTATATCTCAGACTGTCAATTCACATCTTACCACCTTATCTGCTGGGAGATAATTACATACTCATAGCAACTGACATATCGGACCTGAAGAAAAAAGAGAGTGAGCTGAATGAAATAATTGTTAAGTTAGCAAACCACATAAATGCTTTACGGGCATTACGCATCGAAAATATTAATGATACCTTAGATGTCGCAGGAAGAAAAAATAAATTAGAGATCGCAAATAATAAACTGTATAAAGAAATCATCAAACTAAACCGGTTGATAGTAAAATTAAAACAAAAGCAAAAGCATAATCAATATCAAAAGAACGCTGCTTCCTGATACAATCCCTCGCAGGTTCAAATACCAGTTTGTTATCTCCGACTACCATTTCAAGCCCAAATTGACTGAGGGACAAACCCAAAGCTTTAATTATTTATATTCCCGCAATGACTCCATCAGTTTTTTACGGGCAAAAAATATCCTGCTCTTTACTGTTCCGATTTTAAGATTTAAATTATCAGCTATTTCCTGGTATTTATAACCTTCAATATGCATACTGAACGGCACCTTGAACTTATCGATCAAAGAATCTATATCACTATTGATTTCCTTATATGCTAACTCTGAATCAGGGGTTATCAATCCGGTTTCATTTAGTCCGCTATTCACCATTAAAAGTTCTTCTGCATTGCCGAATACTTGTCTTTCACGAACAGATTTCCTGTAATTGTTTATAAAAATGTTTCTCATTATCGTAAATGCCCATGCCTTAAGATTGGTAAATTCCACAACATAATCCATGCCGGACAAGGCTCTCAGATATGTCTCCTGCAAAAGGTCGTTTGCATCCTCTCTGTTTAATGTAAGACTAAGGGCAAATCTCTCCATGTTATTCTTCATTCCAACAAGACGGTTACTTAATTCCGGGGTATTCATAATT
>DIKJ01000032.1:16053-18569 GCA_002424525.1 Bacteroidales bacterium UBA5621
GCTTTCTGCAGCCGGATAAAAGCAGTTTCGCTTTTAACGATATAATCAAATGCCTGGTGTTTCATACAATTAACCGCCACCTCAATTTTATCCTGGGAGGAGAGTATAATGACAGGTATGAGCGGATTAATGGTTTTTATCCTGTCGAGCGTTTCAAGACCGTTTATGGCATTCTGATCAACACTGTCGAGATGATAATCCAGGATTATAACGTCGGGATTTTGTGAAATACATACAAGACATTGTTCTCCGGTTGCAAAAGTTCTTATGTCAGATTCAGTAGTTTCCGAGAATTCAATCTCCAGTGATTTCAGGTACAAAGCATCGTCATCAACCAGAAACAGCAGTATCTTTTTGTCGTTCTTTATCATCAGATCTTTTTATCAGAATTAATTCCTCTTCCAGTTCTTCACAGGCAGCAGCACAAACGTTTTCAAGCCTTAAGACCAGTTCCCTGACTTTGTCAGGATCTCTTTTAGAACCTGAATATTCCTGAATTTGTTTAGCAGCGATTTCATACTCTTCAGGCATTCCGACAATAGAAAATGAAGGGATCATTTTATGTGCTGCATCGTACACAGAACTCCAGTCCTTGTTTATTATCCCTTGTCTCATCCTGGTTATCAGCGGAGGAGTCTGCTTCAAATAAAGTCCGATCATCTCCACCATCAGTCCCTCATTAGATTTTGTGCGGTTTTTAAGATAAGCAAGATTGGTAATTCTTGACCTCTCCGGCTCTGCCCGTGTGCCCTGCACAGGTTTTGGCATCTTTACCAGGTCAAGTATCTTTTTGTACAACAGCTTTTCATCAAGAGGCTTTGATATGTAATCATTCATTCCTGCTGATTTGCACTTCTTTAAATCTGCAGTAGTTACATCTGCAGTCAAGGCGATTATGGGGATCCGTGAATTCATTTTTTTACGGATGTATTCGGTAGCCTCAAAACCGTTCATCTCAGGCATGTGCAGGTCCATCAGAATAATATCGCAGGAGTTTTCCCGGAGCTTTTCGATAGCTGCCTGCCCGTTGTCAGCAGTATCGTGTTCAAATCCAAACTCATCCATCACTGTTCTCATCAGTAACCGGTTGAGCGGTATATCTTCAACAATCAGTACTTTTATGTTTTCAACTGCAACATCTGATTCATCAGTCTCTTTTTCTGATACTGCTTCTGCATTGGTTTTCTGAAAAGGTAATGTGACACTGAAAACAGAGCCTTTCCCCAGCTTGCTTTTTACATTTATGGTTCCATCCTGAGATTCCGTAAGCTGTTTGGCAATGGCCAGTCCCAGGCCTGTTCCTCCGTACAATCTTGCGGTCTCGCTGGTTGCCTGCTGAAAGTTTTCGAAAATATGGGTAATTTTACTTTTAGCAATTCCGATTCCTGTATCAGAGACTGAAAATTCAAGCAGTACTTTTTCATGATCTTCACTCAGGAGGCTGGTAGCCACTTTTATCTCACCTTTTGGGGTAAACTTGATTGCATTGCTGATAAGGTTTAAAATAATCTGATGCAAACGGACCGGGTCACCTACCAGTACTTCAGGGATCCTGCTGTCATATTTTTTTATCAGCCTCAGATTTTTTTCATGAATTTTTGGCTCAAACAGATGAATCATAGCCGATATTGATGCAGCTATTCTGAATGGGGTCTGTTCAAATACCATTTTCCCGGCATCTACTTTTGCAAGGTCGAGTATGTCATCGATCAGCACTGTTAAAGCATCACCGCTCAGCTTTATGGCTGTTAAATACTCTTTTTGTTTTTCACTCAGTTCTGATTTCAGCAACACCTTGGTAAATCCAATAATTGCATTCATTGGTGTGCGGATCTCATGGCTCATGTTTGACAAAAACTGTTGTTTGGATCTCACTGCATCTTCAGCTATTTGAGTGGCGCTTTCAGCTTTGCTTTTTGCTTCCTGGGCAATTTTAGCTGTCACCTCGGCATGCATTTTGGCCTCTTTCAGTTCTTTTTCGGCTCTCTTATGGTCGGTGATGTCACGTGCCACCACAACAACGCCGATTACTTTCCCATACTCATCTTTATACACAGAACCGTTAAATAATACTTCAGTCAGCTTTCCGTCGCGTATGGTTAAAGGGAAATCTGCAACGAAACCTTCACTGAACACTTGTTTATAAACGTCACGCGCTTTTTCAGGTTCTGTAAAATATTCGAAAAAATCTGTACCGATCAGATCCTCCCGGGTTACTTCAGTTATATCAACGGAAGCTTTGTTTATATCGGTTATTTTCCCCTCAGGACTAATTGTAAAAAGCGGATCAAGACTCGCTTCAATAAGGCTTCTGGCATATTGAGATTCGCGGCTTTTCAATGTTCCCATAATAGTTGATTCTGATCCCTGTGTTTAACTATGGAGATTAAAAAAACATATGTTCCATTTAATTCCTAAATGAATAACAGATGGTAAAGTTATGGGAAGGAAGGGGCCGCAGAGTTACATAATTCCGATTAAAAATTACATGATCTGCATATTTTCCGAAGAAGGCC
>DIKJ01000032.1:18663-19098 GCA_002424525.1 Bacteroidales bacterium UBA5621
TCATCATATACCAGAAGTTCTTTTGCTCTTTCGATTTTACTGGTAAGGTAATATTTCTCAATAGTGATCCCTTTAACTTCTGAAAAAAGATTGGAAAGGTAAGTGTAATTATGATTAAGTTTCTCGCTCAGGTAATCGGAAAGGTTTGTTTTTATCTGGTCCGTATTGTAATGCACCAGTTCAATGATAAGATTCTTAATCTTTTCGACCATAATGTTTTTCTTATCATCCAGCAGTTCCAGCCCTATCTCTTTCAGCGAATTACTCAGTGTCTCCCTTTGCTCATCTGTGAGCTCCTCCATTATTTCAGTCTCACCAAGTTCAACTTTGGTGTGGTGCAAACCGAGTTTTTCCAGCTCGTATTTGACTACGATCTGGCATCGGATGCAAACCATATTTTTAATGTAGAGCTTCAAATCCTACGTCCCCGGATAA
>DIKJ01000032.1:19118-32584 GCA_002424525.1 Bacteroidales bacterium UBA5621
ATAGAAATAAATCAAAGATAGAGATTGTTTTAAATATTATTGAAAGACTATTGACCGGTCAGTCTTTGCGCGTACATGCTTTTGGAGTATCTTCGTATCCTCAGCCGGGTGACGGTAAAAATTTAAGCAGGGCAGGCATGCGTAAACTTCTTGAATATAACATCAGGCACTACCTGCTCTTATTTCTCACCATTTTCCCGCCCTTTCACGATGCTTCATCACAGGAATATTTCCAGCAGGAGGTTAATTACACGATTCATGTTACTCTTAACGACACCAATCATGAGCTTAATGGCTTCGAGTCAGTTGAGTACATTAACAAATCTCCTGATACTCTGGGATTTTTATATTTTCATCTTTGGCCGAATGCCTATTCGAACAATAAAACTGCATTAGCCAGGCAGATATTCGAAATGAGGGGTAAGGGAAGACTGTTTAATGATCCGGAGCTGAGAGGATTTATCGATTCCCTGGATTTCAGGGCAGACGGTAAACGGGTTAAGTGGTATTTGCTCCCCGGTTCTCCTGATATCTGCAGGATCATCCTTGATAAACCCCTTAAGCCGGGAGACACGGTTTACATTACAACTCCTTTTTTTGTAAAGATCCCGAAGGGAGTCACTTCACGTTTAGGACATATTAGGGAGTCATACCAGATTACCCAGTGGTATCCCAAACCGGCAGTTTACGACAGATCGGGATGGCATCCGATGCCATATCTCGATCAGGCTGAATTCTATTCGGAGTTTGGCTCTTTCGATGTAAGCATTACCCTGCCTTCCAATTATATCGTGGGAGCAACAGGCAACCTGCAGAATGAAGAGGAAAAGAGATTCCTCGACTCACTGGCTTCAGATAATTACCGGATGATAAATCCCGGTTATGGAGGATTGGATTTCCCTCCATCCTCATTGCAGATGAAAACACTGCATTACACTGAGGATCAGATACATGATTTTGCCTGGTTTGCTGACAAGAGATTCAATGTCAGGAAGGGAAGCGTTATTCTGCCTGAATCTGAGAGGAAAGTAACAACCTGGGCTATGTTCACAGTTCAGGAAGCTTATCTCTGGGAGAAGGCCGTCTCATATATTGACAGCGCTATCCTGGTGTTTTCAAAATGGATCGGAGATTATCCCTACAATACATTTACTGCCGTTCAGAGTGCCCTCAATTCCGGATCAGGGATGGAATATCCCGGTCTGACGGTTATTGGTCTTGCAGGAGATCCATACCTGCTGGATCAGGTGCTGGTCCATGAGATATGTCACAACTGGTTTTACAGTGCGGTAAGTTCTGATGAAAGAAGATTCCCTTTCATGGACGAAAGCATTGCCAGCGCTTATGAATCCAGATACCTGGATGAAAAGTATCCCGGAAAGAAGTTCTGGGAAATCGGTTTCAGGAACATCAAGCTGGCAAAGTTTTTCAGGATCGATGAAGTGCCATTAGCACGAATTCAGGAGCTCGATTGGATTATCCCGGCCCGAAGGAACCTGGAACAGCCTCTTAATCTTGCAGCTACTGATTACGGATACGATACTTACGGCAGTATGGTCTATTTCAAAGCCGCCCATGGTTTCAACTATCTGCAGGCATATCTGGGAGAGTCATTATATGATTCCATTATGCACGATTACTACCGGACATGGAAACACAGGCATCCTTTGCCGGAAGATCTCAGGGCAATCTTCGAATCTCATACGACGAAAAACCTGTCCTGGTTCTTTGATGATTTCCTCGGTACCACCAAACGGCTTGATTACAGGATTGCCCGACTTAAGGACCAGAAATTACTTGTTAAAAACAAGGGGGAGTTAAATGCACCGCTGTTATTAGCCGGATTAACCGGAGATTTGATCTGTTCAGAAAAATGGGAGGACGGGTTTGAAGGAAAGAAATGGATAGATTGGCCATGGAGAAATAATTCTGAAATAAAGATCGATCCGGAACACAGAATGACCGAGTTATACAGGCTCAACAACAATATGCGGACATCAGGCGTCTTCAGGAGAACCGATCCCTTTCATCTCCGGTTTCTGTATACTGTTGAAGATATTGATTCAAGATCCCTGTTGTACTTTCCTGCCTTAAACTGGAGCAGTACGGATGGTTTTATGGCAGGTATGGTGTTCAATAACGGAACGCTCATACCCAAACCGGTGGAATATATTCTCATCCCTCTGTACACATTTCGCAATCAGGAGTTTGCCGGATTTGGAAAAATATTGTTCAACATAACTCCCTATAATAATCTTATTAGGATAGCAACATTTACACTTGAGGGAGAACAATTTGGTGCACCCGGAGACCAGAACTATCAAAAAGCAAAAATCGGTCTGGACCTTGGATTCAGACCCGGCAACATGGTTAATCCGGTCAATCATAAGGTTTTTGGGTATTATCTGGCAGCATCGGACCTTGGTCAGATTGAACTCCTTGTGCCGGCAAAGATGAGTTCATTCATGCAGTTCGGATATGTTGTGGAACGGCCCGGTATTATCAACCCCTTTACTCTGACGGTTTCTTTTGAATCAGGGAAGTCGTTTCAGAAGACTTCAGCGGAGTACAACTATCTGTATAGTTATTATGGAAGGAACCAGGGGCTGGATATTAGGTTTTTCGCCGGAACCATGCTGAAAAACAGAAATACAGATCCGTTCTATGGTTTTTCCCCGGGCGGACGGAACGGACGTGAACTGTATCTGTATCAGGGATTTTATCCCGATCGATTCAGCGAGCTTCAGCAAACATTCTGGTCGAGACAGATGAGTCTTTCTGAAGGAGGATTGGTATCTCCGGTCAACAATACCCTTGGGTACAGCCGCTGGCTTGTATCGTTGTCTGTTACGAGCAGTCTGCCAGAAAAAATTGCCTGGATTCCGGTAAAACCATTCTTTAACCTGTTATTGAACGATCATTCCGGCGGAGAATCAGAAGGATTTCCGCTATTCTTTGAGGCAGGTTTAAAGGCTGGTATCTGGAACTTCTTCGAGATATACCTGCCTTTGATCGTTTCTGAAAACATTTCATCAATAACCGGAACATTCAGGGAGAGGATCCGGTTTGTTTTCACTCTCGATCTGATCGATCCTTTCAGGTTAAAATAACGGACGGCTGCTGGTAGCCTCCCAGGGAAGCAACGAAATGAACCTTCTCCTGGTACCCACATTCTTCAGAAACCAGGTGGTGGCTTACCGCCTGTCGGAGAAACTCTGAATAAGACATTTATCACCTTATCATCTCATCCGGAGGCAGACCAAATTCTTCTTTCATTGCTATTCCCAGCGATTCCAGTTCGCTGAGGAGCGGCTCGTAAATTTCGGGAACAACCGGTCTGTAAACACCAGCCAGCCTGATCCTCTTCTCAAGGATCATCCTGACAGCGATGGCAGCAGGAAGAGCGACCGTGCGGGCAATTGAGGTGTTCGTTGCAGGCGTGCCGAAATCAACCATTCCCGATTTGATAACCTCTTTAGAGCCATCCGGGTAACCTGCCAGGAATATATGCTGAAGGACCACCATATCACGTTCATTTAAAGCCAGTAACATTTTCTGTATCATCCTGTCCGATGTGATCTCAAAAGGTGTTGTTTTCGTATAGGCAAGTTTTTCGTCCTTGAAAAACCCGAGCCATTCAAGGGATCTTATTGCTGTTGAATCAGTATGCAGGCCAAGCTTCCGGGCAATACTCTCCCTGATGTTGTCAATTTCAATACCCGCCCTCTCTGCGATAAAACCTGCGTAAGAGATGCCTGAATAATTCCCGGCACCAGTATCCAGCATATTAAGGCTTTTCATTGCGTCGAGTGTCTCGCACCATCCTTTATACCTGAAGGTTCCCCTGTACATTGTTCTAGCCTCGGGGATACCATAAATATCAATATAACTTATTGAATCCCTGTTAGGATAAACCTCGAGGTCACCTGCTCCGGGAAAGAAATAGCCGAACCGGTCCTTAAAAAGATTTTCAGTTTCGACCCGGACCTTTTTGCCGTTCTTCAGATAGAGCGCGCTGTTCATGCTGGCCAGAATAACTCCTTTCGGGCTCCAAGAAAACTTGTACCCCAGCGGATTATCAGCCGCCTCCGGAGCAGGCAGGGCTCCGCACAGGGAATAGAACTCCTCAACCTGCCCTCCTCTTCGGTGAATATGATCAATTATCCTCATGGCACTCATATGGTCAATCCCCGGATCAAGGCCAATCTCATTCAGGATCATTACACCAGCCTTTACTGCTTCCTCATGCAGGGCCTGCATTTCCGGATGGACATAGGATGTAGTGACAAGCGGCTTGCGGTGACTGATGCAGATCCTGGCAACTTCAGTATGATACCGGTACGGCAGAAGCGATACTGTAATGTCATTTCCCTCCACCAGTCGGTTAAGAGTAGCAGTATCATCCATCGACCAGCGCAGTGACGATCCGCAGGGATGTCCTGCTATCATCCTGTCGGCCTTCTCCCTGGTCGAGGTCGCGATCTTTATTCTGAAATCCCTTTCAAGCAGGTATTCTACCATAGGCTTGACTACAAGACCGGCACCAAGGATAAGGATCTTTTTCATTGGAGGATGGATTAAGGAACTTATTAAAACAAGATAGTGAATAATTCCGGGAATTGCAATGAGATTTATCAGGAGGTTTCTGACACTGTAAAAACCCCGGACCAGATTCTATTTTATGAACAAAATGATAAAAGGATTTCTATTATATCCCCATCAGTGTATCTTTGTCAGTAACAGTTGAACCTAGTAAGCCAGTAAATTATTTTCGCTGCCGGATGTCTGGTCCCCAGAAATATGTCGAAACACCGCTGATGAAGCAGTATTTCAGTGTTAAGGCGAAACATCCTGATGCAATACTTCTTTTCCGGGTCGGGGATTTCTATGAGACCTTTGGCGAAGATGCAATAAAAGCTTCAGGCATACTGGGAATTACCCTTACAAGAAGAGCTAACGGAGCAGCTTCATTTGTCGAACTTGCAGGATTTCCTTACCATGCCCTCGATACCTATCTTCCCCGGCTTGTACGCGCCGGCCAGAGGGTGGCAATATGCGAACAGCTTGAAGACCCGAAACTGGCGAAGAAGATCGTGAAAAGAGGAATCACGGAACTTGTAACACCAGGTGTCTCACTCGATGATAATGTTCTGGCTCACAAGGAAAACAATTTTCTGGCGGCACTCCATATCGACAAGAATATAGCAGGGGTGGCTTTTCTTGATATATCTACCGGTGAATTCCTTGTCTCGGAAGGTACAGTTGATTATATTGATCAGGTACTTAATAAATTTCAACCCAGGGAGGTGCTGTTCGAAAAGAGGAAGAAGGATCTGTTTTTTGAATATTTCGGGTCTAAATTCTATACATTCAGGCTTGACGACTGGATATTTACCGAAGAGGCGGCCAATGACCGCCTTCTTAAGCAGTTTGAGACCAATTCATTGAAGGGATTCGGTGTTCAAAATCTGTCGTATGGCATAATAGCGGCAGGAGCGGTTCTCTATTATCTCGACATAACACAGCATGAAGAACTGGGCCATATAACCAATCTCTCGAGGATTGAGGAGGAGCGCTATGTATGGCTCGATAAGTTCACCATCAGAAATCTTGAGCTTTTTCATTCTGTATATGAAGGGGCAAAAACCCTTATCGATGTAATGGATTGCAGCATCTCCCCGATGGGAGGCAGGTTGCTTAAGCGATGGCTCTCGCTTCCCCTGAGGGATATTGAACCAATCAATGAAAGGCTGGAAATCGTTCAGCATCTCGTAAATGATACCTCTTCCAGCGACAGTATGACACACCTGATACGCCAGACAGGCGACCTGGAACGGCTTGTTTCAAAAGTTGCTGTCGGCAGGATAAACCCTCGTGAAATGGTACAGGTGATGAGGGCACTCCAGGCTATCGGACCAATTAAGGAGCTTTGTGAGGGAACCAGTTGTCAGCCCCTTGTGAGCCTCGCAGAACGCCTCGATCCGTGTAAACCCATAGCGGACAGGATTGAACGTGAACTCAACGGTGATCCTCCGGCCCTGGTGAACAGGGGGAATGTAATAGCGACGGGAGTGTCGGATGAACTGGATGATCTCCGGAGAATACTCTACAGCGGAAAGGATTATCTGGCAGACCTTCAGAAAAGAGAAAGTGAACGGACCGGAATAACTTCGCTGAAGGTGAGTTTTAATAACGTTTTTGGATACTATATTGAGGTAAGAAACACACACAGGGAAAAGGTGCCCCCGGAATGGATAAGAAAACAGACCCTTGTAAGTGCTGAAAGATATATAACAGAGGAACTTAAGGAATATGAGAACAAGATACTGGGGGCAGAGGAGAAGATTGCTGAAATAGAAGTGAGGCTATTTAACGATCTTGTGAAATCAGTTATTGAGTTTATTCCGCAGATTCAGCTCAACTCTGCCCTTGTTGCCCGCCTCGATTGCCTTCACTCATTTGCTGTAATATCAACTGAGAATAATTATACCAGACCGGTTTTAAACGATTCAGGGAAACTCGAAATAACCGAAGGACGCCATCCTGTGATCGAAAAACAACTGCCGCCCGGAGAATTGTATATTCCCAACGATCTTTTTCTTGACACTGAAGAACAGCAGATAATTATTCTGACCGGTCCGAATATGTCGGGTAAGTCTGCCCTGCTTCGTCAGACCGCCCTTATTTCCATAATGGCCCAGGCGGGATGTTTTGTCCCGGCAAAAAAGGCTCTCCTGGGTATAGTCGACAAAATATTTACCAGAGTAGGTGCGTCAGATAATATCAGTCTGGGCGAATCGACCTTTATGGTTGAGATGAATGAAGCGGCCAGTATTCTGAACAACCTGTCCGACAGGAGCCTTGTATTACTTGATGAGATTGGAAGGGGAACAAGCACCTACGACGGGATATCCATTGCATGGGCAATGGTTGAGTACCTTCATGAGAACAGATTTAGGGCCAGGACTCTCTTTGCCACTCATTATCATGAACTTAATGAGATGGAAAATTCCTTTGGAAGGGTTAAGAACTATAATATTTCAATCAGGGAACTGAACAACAAAATAATATTCCTCAGGAAATTAAAAAGAGGGGGTAGTGAACATAGTTTCGGCATCCATGTGGCTAAGATGGCAGGCATGCCGAAAAGCCTTGTAAACAGGGCATCAGGAATACTCAGGGAGCTGGAGCAGAGTCATGAGAAAAACGAGCTTGCCAAACCAATCGCTGATATTGCAGGAAAGAGGGAAGGTTTGCAACTGAGCATCTTTCAGCTTGATGATCCGGTACTGAAACAGATAAGGGATGAATTACTTGATCTTGATATTGATAATCTGACCCCTATGGAGGCACTAAACAAGCTCTACAGTATAAAGAAATTTCTAAGATGAGTTCTTTTACAGGAGGCATATTAGAATGAAGAACATATTTCTGACCGTATGAAAATACTTGTTGCTGAGGATGAACCCAAAGTTGCGGCCTTCATCAAAAAAGGTCTGGAAGAGAACCATTATGAGGTTGACCTGGCTTACGACGGATTATCAGCGATGAAACTGGTTTCTCAATATAAATACTAGCTTTTCATAGTCGATATTATATCCCTGTCATTAACGGGCTGGATCTCTGCAAAAGACTGAAAGGATTGCATCCCGGCATACCTGTTCTTATGCTTACAGCACTTGGAACAACCGACGATAAACTTGCCGGGTTTGATGCCGGAGCAGATGATTATCTGGTTAAGCCCTTTGAGTTCAGGGAATTGTTGGCCAGAGTAAAAGTATTGTTCAAGAGAGCCCATCTGACCCACGAAACAGTTAACAGAATAATTTACGCAGACCTGGAACTCGACCTCGACAGCAAGATCGCCAGACGGGGAGGTGCTGTAATCAACCTGACTGCAAAGGAATTTGCCTTACTGGAATATTTCATGCGAAACAAGGGGAGAGTGATGTCGAGGCCTGATATTGCAGAAAAGGTATGGGATATTAATTATGAATTTGACACCAATGTGGTTGATGTTTATGTCAATTTTCTGAGGAAGAAGATTGACAGGGGATTTGATAAGAAATTATTACATACCAGAATAGGTCTGGGGTATTTTTTCGGAGAGACTTAAAATGCAGATACGTACACGATTGACTCTTCAGTTCCTGTTGATCGGAGGGATCATTACGATTGTTTCATCCGGAGCAATCTATTTTTCTTCCTCCGGTTGTCGTCAGCATGATTTTTTAACCGTCTGGAAAACAAAGCAATAAGTACTGCGAAGCTTCTTATCGATATTGCGGAGGTTGATGCTGACCTGCTCAGGAGGATAGAGCAGGATAATCCGCTGAGCCTTCCCGATGAAAAGGTCATTATCCTGAACTACAGGAATGAGATTTTGTACAGCTCTGACGAAAACGGAATGATCAGATTCGATACAACCTTTCTTGACAGGATAAGGCTGGAAGAGAAGGTGAAGTTCAAACAGGGGGCTTATGAAATCATTGGCATCCATTACACAGAAAAATACGACAGGTTCGTTGTGATAACAGCTGCATCCGATATCTTCGGTTTCAGCAAGCTGGAAAACCTGAGAACAAGACTGATACTGGTTTGTCTTACGAGCTTAATACTGTTCTTTATTGCAGGATGGTTTTATTCCGGAAGAGCGATGAAACCAATTTCCGGGGTTGTAAGCCAGGTAGAGGAGATATCGTTTGCCAGTCTTAATCTGAGAGTTGATGAAGGGAACTGGACAGATGAGATAGCAAGACTTGCAAAAACTTTCAATAAAATGCTGGAGAGGCTCGAGACAGCTTTTGAAATGCAGAAAGATTTCATCTCGAACGCGTCCCATGAGATAAGAACCCCTTTGACGGCAATCTACGGACAGATGGAAGTTCTGCTTATGAAGGAGCGAGGGAACGAGGAATATCGTAACGCCATCTCCTCGATAGTGGAAGATATAAGAAGCCTTATTAATCTTTCAAACAGGCTCCTCCTGCTGGCACATACCAGTTCGGAAGTAAGTGACAGACGTTATGGCAGGGTACGTATCGACGAGATAATCTGGCAGGCCAAGGATGAGATAAAAAAAATAAATGGGGAGTATAAAATAAACATTAATTTAACATACGACGGAGAATTATTTTCTGAAGCTGACCAGATGGAGGTTTCGGGCGATGAATTCCTTCTTAAAACGGCCGCAGCCAATATCATGGAAAATGCCTGCAAGTATTCAGATGATCATGCAGTTAATATCAACATTGAAGGTTCACAGCGATGGATATCAATTACCTTTGCTGATAATGGAATAGGAATTGATGGAAAGGATCTTAACAGGATATTTGAACCGTTCCAGAGGGGCACCAATGTCAACAGTATCCCTGGCTATGGTATAGGACTTTCGCTTGTGCGCAGGATAATAAATAATCACTGTGGAACTTTCAACCTGATTTCACGCTGCGGAAAAGGGATTACAGCAATACTTAAATTACCATCTGTTTATTAAAAGGTTATCAGTCCGGATTTTTTATTATGATTTTAATCCATTTTTAATTTCTCTTTAATGAGTTCTTAATCAGGATACTTTAACTTTGGTCTTTGTAAATCAAAAATTCAAATAATATGAGCACCCCAAAAGAGAATACAGTTACATATGTGCTGATCGGAGTGATCGTTCTTTTGCTTATTGCTTCAGGTTTTGCATTTGTCTCAAATTCAAAGAACAAGAGAAGCCTCGGAGCTGAGAAACTGAAAAATGAGAAACTGCTTTCTGAGAAGCTGCAGATTGACAAGGAATCTGAGAGGTTGAAAGCAGAATTATCTGCTTTGGCCTCAAGAGAGGAGGCTAACCGGAAATCACTTGAAGAGGTAAATCAGAAAATTGCAGATAACGAGAAAAGGATCAACGCACTGGCAGTAGAGAACAGGTCGCTTCGCAGAACTGCAAAAGAACTTGAGGAGCTGAGGAAAATAAAAGAAGATCTTGAACAGGAGTCTCTGCGGCTCAAGTCCGAACACGATAAACTACTGGCAAGGTCAGGGGAATTGCAGAACTCTATTGAAAATCTGCAGAATGAGAAAAGAGAGATTGCAGGAAAGCTTGAACAGGTTCTGAATTACGATTCGGACAATTTTCTTGTTTCTGCCGTAAGGGGCAAGAAAAAAGAAAAGGTGGTTATTTGTGCTTCGAGGGCAAAGAGATTGAATGTTACATTTGAGGTGCCGAAAAACCTGACAGAGGAGATAAGTTTCAAGATCACCACTCCGTCGGGTCAGACAATCACCCCCGACAGCAAATCGTTAAGCTGGTTTTTCCCTGATGGAGGGCGAAACCTCACCGCAAGTCTGTCGCCGGTTACAGGGGAGTTTGAGGAATCGAGGCAGGTTGTGCTGGTATACTCTGCAAAAGAAAAACTTGTTGCAGGGGAGTATGGGATAGAGATCCTTTGCAATAATATGAATATTGGTAACTGTCGCATCCTACTCAAATGATTCTTTTTTAATCGTTATCGACTTGTTTGGAGAGCCCGTCAAGCGACGGGCTTTTTTCGAACATTATCACGCTATAATACTACAGGTGGAAAAACATTATGAGAACACTTACAGGACTTTTTATCTTGACGGTTATCTTCTTTTCATCATCCTGCGCGGGTACGAACAAGCTGCTTAAAAGGGACAAGAATTCCCGAAACGATATCGCTGCGATGAAAGCAGAAAATAAGTATTTGTATGAGGCCCCCGTCAGGGAAGTTGAAGAGAGGCTGGTAAGCATTAATGATAAAGCACCGGATCACTTCAATTACTTTGTTATTATTGGCAGTTTCAGGAATCCTGACAATGCCCGCAAACACCAGTCTCAGATAAGATACGACGGTTTCAGTTCTGAAATATTAAGAAACGAGGCGGGCCTGTACAGGGTGTCGGTACTTTCGACAGACGATATTGCTGAAGCTCGTGCCGAAGTGAGAAGGATCTGGGCTAATTATCAAAAGTATTCAGATACGTGGCTGCTTATCAGGAAAAACTGACCGGTGAATTGAAGCTATGAGTAATCCCTTGATAAACAATCATTAGCCTGCATTTCAGATTATCTCCTTTTTGTTATGTGAATTTACAAAAAGGATCGTGCCGGTTGGATCATATCCTCCAAGCACAGCTTCGCCATTGTGTTTCAGTCCCTCCACCCGGAATCCGATCATGGTAATTGCAGCAGTTGCCGATTTTTCATTGATCAGGCTTTTAGTTGACCTACCTGGCTCTGTCCCAATTATTTCGATATTCTTTTCAGTTATAGGGAGCCTCCCTGAGATGACAAGTTCAGAAAGTTTGCTTTTTGTCTGCTCATAATCTTCGGGTTTGCAGATCTCAAAGATCCTTATGTTTGCCTTTTTCCAGCTCGGATGGCCTAAGATAATGAAGCTGAGTAGTATAAGCAGGCTGGAGTTTTCCGGTTCATCAAAACTGATCCAGACGTGTATCCCGTTGCGGAATACTAAATCCTTTCTGCTGGTAGCCAGCAGACAGATATCAAAATTGCCTGCTTTTATCAGCCGGATATTCTCAATTATCTCCTTAAGATTATCGGGATGTTCCTTGTCATATTCAAAGATCACCATATTATTTTCCATACCAGAGATGCCCGGCACCTGAATAGCCTGGACAATAGCAGAAGTATATGATGGTGAGATTATTGTGTCTACATAAACATGATTATTCGTAGTATCGTACACCTCAATCAGCTTTGCCAGCTCCTCGGAAGCCTGTTCACTGGTAGCTCTGCAATAATATCCGTCAATACGGTGGAGATATGTCGCGAAACCATATCTGTAGGAGATCCAGTTCAGCAACTGGAACGCCCGTGCACGAACAAATGAATCTTTTGAGATACAGATTGCACTCGGTCTCCACTCCTTGGCTTTCTTCCTGCTTCCGGATTTCTGCAGGTAAACCTGAAGATTTCGGTTCATCTGAAAGAGGGCATTTGCGAAGAGCGATTCAAGCCCGTGCCGGTCCCTGTGGTAATACTTGATATACGTATATAAACTCATCATAACCAATACCGATGCAAGGGCATATGGGGCATTGATCCTGAACATTACCCATACAGCAATCAGAAAACCTGCAAGAGAGAGGTACCATCTTGATCTGAATGAGGGCCTGTAAGAGGGAGAGGAACCGAAGTGATTGAGGAACGAGATAAGGCAAAGCGAGCCGTATGTAACAAGAAAGAACATCGAGATGATCTGTGCGACAGCATTTACACTGCCAACTGCCACGAAAACAAAAGCGATAATAATTGTTACCAGTGAGGCATTAACCGGTTCCCCGTCTGATTTCCTGCCATATGAGAGCCATTTGTTTATTTTCTTTGACGGGAATGAGGAATCAAGGGCAAGGGCCTGGAGGGTCCTTGGCGCAACCATAACTGATCCCAGTGCCGACGACATTGTCGAGGCTGCAAGTCCCAAGGGTATTATGAAGGCACCGGCGATGGCAATCTTTGACATTATCAGCTGATTGTTAAGCATATCCTCGGCGCTTACCGTTATTGCCAGCTTATAGACCACAGCCACATAGATCACCATTCCGGCCAGGGTAGCAGTTGTTGTGCCGATAGGGATCGATCTTGAAGGCCGTTTGAGGTCCCCTGAAAGTCCGACTCCCGCTGTCATCCCGGTGAAAGCGGGAAAAACGATGGCAAAAACCACAAAGAAACTATTCAGGTTCCTGAGATCCCCGGGGGGGAGCTTGTTTCCCGTAACGGTTCCGTATTCAGTTGTCCCAAGAAAAAAGAGAAGGAGGGAAATAAAAAGGATCCCTGCTACAAAATAAAGTGCTTTAACCCCCAGGTTGGCGCCCTGCCGCAGTATAACAAATCCCAGCACCGCCATCACGGGAATGCTTATTACCTGCCGGGGAAGATGAAAATTAAACCTGTCAGCGAAGAAATTAAACAGGAATTCGAATGACTCCGTGAATGCGATTATGTAAAAAGCAACGCTTATTGCCTGTGAAAGGAAAAGAGCAATGCCGATGGTGCCTCCGATGTTCAGTCCAAACGAACGCGAGATTATGAAGTATTCCCCTCCGCCTTCAACCCTTTTGTTGGTGGCAAGCTCCGAAATGGCAAAGGCGGTTGGTATAGTAAGGGAGTGACCGAGTATAATAATCAGGACGGCACCCCAGAAACCAAGAGTTCCGACAGCAAATCCAAACCTTAGGAACAGGATAGCTCCCAGTATGGTCGATATTGCTGTAAAGAAAACTGGAGCTGTACCAAATCGTTTCTTACCGGCTTCTGGTTCCATGGGATCTTTCTGGAGTAAGGTAAAGAATCAAATTAAATAATCGGATATGATAAAAATAATTATCTTAACGGTAAAAATACAGAAAAATGAAGAATTATCTTTCTCTTCTGCTGGGATTCCTTATCGGCGGTGCACTTATTCCATCAGAAGCTTTTGCCCAGCAGGGAT
>DIKJ01000063.1:0-4804 GCA_002424525.1 Bacteroidales bacterium UBA5621
TATTGATTCTGCTTTTTCCATCAGAGGATTATGGATGGCACTGAAACTAACAAAAAGGAAGAATGGGTTATCCCTGTTTTCCCGGATAAATCTTACAGAGGTGTTGCCTATCGAATCAGACTTATGAGCATCATTTTCCGGATCACTTGTCCTGTCGGGTTTATCACTTACAAAGTACTGGTTGAAACCCTGTTTATCAGGATTAAAGGGCAGGCTCTCCAGACCGAATTTTTCCTTGCCAAGGTGCCATTTTCCAAATATTGCAGTCTGGTAGCCCTTATCTCTAAATACTTCAGCCAGGGTAATTTCCTCGAGAGGAAGGTATTTCTGCCAGTCGGGTTGAGAAAGAGGATAATTATCCCGGGTGTTCCCGGGTATGAAATCCGTTAAATGCAAACGGGCAGGGTATTTACCAGTTAAGATACTGGCTCTTGTAGGCGATGAAACGGAGCAGGCTGCATAAGCATCAGTAAACCGAATACCCTCTGAGGCCATTCTGTCAATATTGGGAGTTTTGTAATAACTGCTTCCATAGCAGCCCACCTGGGAATATCCCAGATCGTCTGCAAGAATAAAAACCACATTTGGCGGAGGAGATTTTCCTTTGCAACCTGTTCCTGTCAATGCTGAAATTCCGGCTGCCAGGAGAGGAAGTCTGATTTTCATATTTGTCATTTAAATGGCATTCTGGAGTGCAAGGAATAAGCCCCTGTAACATTTCATGTATTCAACAGGTTCACAACTCACCCTTCCGATCTCGGCATTGCAATAGCCGTTGAATCCCGAATCTGACAGCAGTTTAAAGAAATGACGGTATGGATATGCCGGATCATGAAGGTCGTGCATATGAACTCCTTTTATCCTCTCTTTTACTGAATTAAAATTATAAACCAATCCCTCTCCTTCCTTATCTGAGGCGTTGCAATTCCAGTTTACATAGACATAAGGACTTTGGGAATAATCAATTATTCTTTTGATCACGGGAACAGAATTTGTTCCCGAACCATGGACACATACTCTGATTTCAACACCATAATTACTGGCATACTCTCCCACCTCTGCCAACGCTTTACCTATCTGTTCCATTGTTTTTTCCCGCGACACCCCTTCAGGAAATGCATTCGGAAAGACCCGTATTCCCGTCGCTCCGACATCTCTTGCAAGCAGGATATACTCCCTTGTTCCTTCAATATTCTTTTTAAGCTCTGCAGGGTCTGGTGAATGGTACTGAAAAGCGCTGGCGAGGCTTATCCTTTCCAGCGGAGAATCGTTGAACCGTTTTCTGACATCTTCACGCTCTGCGGCAGTCAGATTCACCTCAACCTTATGGGCATGGGTGGTCCTGAGCTCAACAGACTGAAAACCTGTCTCAGTGCAATTTTTAATTATTGTTTCAATATCCCACTTGCTGCCGAGAAGATAGGTCATCAGTCCTATTTTTAATGGGTTTCTGTTAAATCCTGTTCCGGCATCCTGTTTCTGATCATTTACCGAAGCCATGGCCAGTCCCGGAGCCATTGCAGCTGTTCCTGCAACAGCAGATGTTTGGAGGAAACGTCTTCTTGAAATCTTACTTCTCATAGTTTGCAAGTATTATAAATATTCTAAAATTAAAACAGACCTTAAATATACTTCATAACAACCTCAATTTTTAACAGGCAGCTTCGCCCCTGTCTCATTCAACCAGGCAACAAGTTTTTCATCGAGCTCCCTGAGCCTTATTGCCTCAGTTTTTGAGAGATCACTCGTTTCAGAAGGATCACTCTTCAGATCATAGAGTTCAAATGGATCTCCCTCATATCTTTTAATGAGCTTCCAGTCCCCATCCCTGATAATACTGTAAGGAACAACATCCTTGCCTCTGTAATGGGGAAAATGCCAGAATAAGGGGACCTGTTCAAGCTTTTGACCCTTTAAAACCGGACTGAGATCGCGGCCGTCGATAATAGCCTCTGGCATGGGGGATTTAGTTACAGCACATATAGTAGGCAAAAAATCAATAGTAGAAACCGGCAAATCACATACAGAACCCGGACGGATTGTTCCGTTCCAGTAAACAAACATGGGAATTCTTATACCGCCTTCATATGGATAACCCTTCCCCGAGCGTAAAGGGGAATTGTCAGTCGGACCAATAAGTCCGCCGTTGTCGGACATGAACACAATAATGGTATTATCAAATATCTTATTCTCTTTCAGGGTAGCAACCAGATTACCAACTGACTGATCCAGACTCTCAATCATAGCTGCATAAACAGGATTCTTCTGGCCGTCAACCGGGTCTTTCTTTTTGTATTTTCCGATAATTTCCTCTTTCGCCATGATTGGCGTATGAACCGTATAATAGCACATGCTTATAAAGAAAGGTTCATTCCTATGCTGCTCTATTACACTTTTAAGCTCATCGGTCAGTCTGTCAGTAAGGAATTCTCCTTTACGTCGTGGTGCCAGGTTTGGAAAACCTACACCCTTTTCATTTTTGTACGGATCAAAATAGTTCACCGGCTGTCCCATATCGCACCCGGCAATATTGAGATCATACCCTTGTTTTTCAGGATAATAGTCATCTGTCCCCAGGTGCCATTTTCCGATGTGGCATGTGAAATAACCTGACTTTTTCAGAACCTCGGCAATTGTAACTTCGTCTGAATCCATCCAGTAAGGGTTTGACGGGGTCCTCAATTTCTTACCTTCATTCTCCTCGAATGGTTCCGGCGCTTTAATGTCAGTGCTGCTTAGTTGAAACCGTGCACGTATCCAGTCAGTAACACCAATGCGGGCAGGATAACGTCCGGTAATGAGAGATGCTCTGGTAGGTGAAGATACTGCACATGCCGCATAGGCACTAGTAAATATCATTGACTGGCCCGCAAGAGTGTCGATATTAGGAGTTTCAAAATACTTACTCCCCATGAAGCCGACATCTCTCCAACCCAAATCGTCGACCAGCAGTAAAACAATATTGGGTTTCCCGGACTCTTTCTGATTTGCAGGAGAAGAATAACTTAACACAGGTATGAATCCTGCTGCCGCAATTACAAAATTCTTTACCATAGCTTTGTATTGATCATTTCTTAAATAAGCTCAGAAGAGACACAATCTCATTATGACCATTATTCCTGGCGAAGGTCAGAGCATCGTCGCCGTCTGCATCTTTCAGTGCAGGATCTGCCTTGAATGCCAGCAATAGCTTAACAACATCTGTCTGGCCTTCTGCAGCAGCATACATCAGTGCCGTGAAGTGTTCTTCCGTATCTGCCAGATTGGGATCCGCGCTGTGATCCAGAAGGATCTTGACGGCAGCCGGGTAAGGGCCCGACGAAGCCATCATCAAAGCAGTTCGTCCGTTATTGTCGCAGGCATTTATCGATGTTCCTTTATCGGTAAGGATCTTAACAATCTCAGCATGACCGTTGAATGCAGCGTACATCAAAGGTGTCCGGCCCTCCTCATCTGTTGCATTTACATCAATTCCCTCTGCCAGCAGTTTCTTTACCAGCTCTGTCCGTCCCTCCAGAGCCGCCTGATGGATCGTAATATTCACAGGTGGATTCTCCCTGCTAACCGCCTCCGGCACTGCCGGCAATGATACCATGCCTTTATCACTCTTATTTTTACAACCCGTCAGTCCATGTAATGGAACAAACAACACTAACATTACTAACCATCTGTATTTCATGATTATACCTGTATAAGCTTCATACTCTACGCTCTACGCTCTACGCTCTACGCTCCACGCTCCACGCTTTACGCTCACTACTTGCTGCTCATCCCAGCTATCTTCCCGAACAGATCCCTGAAAATGGCGTCCCTGTTGACAGAGGTGGCCATCCTTATGAAATGCCGCGACTGGTCGGTGCTGTATGTCACCTGATCGGTAAGAACAGGGCTGTGTACAAGATTGGTCGGGGTCCAGGAAGGATTCACCAGCCATACCACAGCAGTAACATCCCAGATAACTTTCGACCAGTAGTCATGGCCTCCGCTGTATTCAATTGTCATATTCAGCAGATAATCAGAAAGCGGGTTCTTCCCTTTCAGGTAATACTGCATCTCGGGGATCGTTGTATGGAAGTGCGAAACGACCGGGCGGCATGGCATAATGACCATAGGCACTCCTGAATTGAGGACAACCTGGGCTGCCTTTACATCCTGCATCAGGTTAAACTCTTTCTGATGTGGCCAGTTAAGATCATTTCCTCCTAACCAGACAACAACAATGTTTTCAATTATTTTTGGTTCGATCAGCAAGGCTGAGGCTATATTTGTAATGCAGCCCACCGGAACAACGTAGAGCGGGTTATCCCGAGAAGATGCCATTGCTTTTTTCACCAGGTCAAGTGCGGCTTCACTCCGGATTGGTTTTGACACATCTTCAAGATATCTGTCAGAGCCCCGGAAAGCAAATCCCTCAGGAGATTTACCAAGCAGCTTCAATAGTCTTAGTATCTCCTGGTAGCTTTTTTCCATTCCGTCACCTGCGCTTGTAGAGCGGTTATTGAAATAGGGAGCTGCATAAACAGCTTCGAGCTGAATCCTCTCTTTCGACAGATAAGCATAAACCAGTGCAAACTGGTCGTCTATCTCGTTATAAGTGTCAGTATCCAGCACAATCCTGACCTTTGCTTTTGGCGGTTCAAGCTGCTTAAGACGGAAAGATTCATCAAACTTAGGAAAAACCTGTGCATTGCAGAAAGGAGTTACCAGGATCAGGCCGATCAGGAGAAGTAGTGATAGTTTTTTCATGATAGATAGGATTTATGTTAATGTTGTATTGCGGATATCAGTTCTTTTGTGCATCCAG
>DIKJ01000063.1:4995-6596 GCA_002424525.1 Bacteroidales bacterium UBA5621
CCGTAATGCCGTTTCACCATATGCACCGAGGGATATTCATAATAAGTATAATAGACTGCGTCTCGCCATTTCTTTGTTTTGCCGTTCACAAGTTTGCGAAACGATTCGCCCTGCATTTCATCCGGTATGCCGACACCTGCATAATCAAGGAATGTCGGGGCAAAATCGAGGTTCTGAACCAGTTTGTCAATAACGGTCCCTGCTTTTATCTCTTTCGGGTAACGCATCAGCAGAGGGGTTCTGAATGATTCCTCATACATGAACCGCTTGTCGAACCAGCCATGCTCTCCAAGGTAAAAACCCTGATCGGAGGTATAGATCACTATTGTATTCTTGTCAAGACCGGCCTCCCTGAGATAATCCAGGAGCTCTCCAACGCCATCGTCCACTGACTTGATGGTACGGAGGTAATCCTTGATATAGCGGTTGAATTTCCAGAGCCCCAGTTCTTTCCCTTCGGGCATATTGGCAAGGAACTCCTGGTTCTCGCTCTCATAGGCCGCCATCCAGTTAGCTCTCTGCTCACTGTTCATTCTCCTGATGTCATTATAAAAGTTTGTCGTATCTCCATTGGGATCAACGATAAGCTTAAAATCATGCCCCCACTGAGCATGTCCGTCAATCTGCATCTCCTGTTCCCGGGCAGCTCTTCCCCTTCCTTCATAGTCATCAAAAAAGTTGGCAGGAGGATCAAAAGTCACATCATCATACAGGTTCACATATTTTGGTGCGGGAAGCCAGTTCCGGTGGGGCGCTTTCTGATGATAGAGAAGACAGAAGGGCTTGTCAGGATCACGTTTATTCTTAAGCCAGTCCAGAGTCTGTTCAGTTATTATCTCAGTGCAATATCCTTCAATCCTTATTCTTTTTCCATCTACAAGAAAGTCAGGATTGTAGTACTGACCCTGGCCGGGCAGCACCATCGAGAAATCGAAACCCTGCGGCAGTCCGTCGAGATGTATCTTACCGATCATGGCAGTCTGATAACCATTTGTCTGAAGCAGTTTGGGGAAATTGTCCTGATCCCAGTTAAAGGGCTGGATATTGTCAACCTTCCCGTTGACAAAGCTGTGCTTTCCTGTAAGCATTACTGCCCTGCTTGGAGCAGATATTGAATTGGTCACACAAGCCCTAGTGAAGATCGCCCCTTCATTTGCAAGACGATCTATATTAGGGGTCTCATTCAGCCCGTACCCGTAAGCGCTTATAGCCTGATAGGCATGGTCGTCACTCATTATGTAAATAATGTTGGGCGGCTGTGAATCCTTTTTCTGAAGGGAGTTGCAGCCGGCCGCACTTGCTCCGGCTGTTACAAGAGCTAACGACTTGAAAAGGTTTTTGTTCATAGTCTGCTGGATTAAAATTAAATATGCTGTTTATTACTATTTACTAATCTATTTAGTCCCCGAAATCCCCGGTCAGATTTATAGTGAAATATACGAATTTATTGAAGAATATTAGAGATATGGTTGCTGCCCGCCCGACTGACTGCATCAGAGGAATGACATTATTGGATCAGTGCCACCCAGTGTCCCTCTGCCGGTTTTGTGATCCTGACCTTCTCCCCACCCTGTAGAAACCGGTTCTCTTCCAGCCATTTA
>DIKJ01000112.1 GCA_002424525.1 Bacteroidales bacterium UBA5621
TTCGAATGGAGCCGGTATTTATGGTACTGGGGCAGTCGGCAGCCATCGCCGCTTCGATGGCAATCGATAAGGATATTCCTGTGCAACAAGTGGATTACGATGAATTGCAGAAAGCATTACTGGAAAACAAACAGCGCCTTCAATAATATGGCAAGATTGAAAAGTAAAGTACTGATATTAATCGGTTTAATTCAAATGTTTTCGGGATGCAGTAAGGAATCGGTCCCCGATCTTTACACCGGTTTTATGAGTCCTCCTGCCGAAGCCAGGCCATTTGTGCGCTGGTGGTGGAACGGAAACAGGATAACAGAAAACGAGATCATCCGGCAGCTCGATTTACTGCAGGATGCCGGCATAGGAGGGGTGGAGATAAACCCCATCGGGTTTCCGGAGTGGGACGACACTGCCGGAACAAGAGAACTGCTCTGGCTCAGCCCTGAATGGAACCGGCTCCTTGCTCTAGCTTCCGAAGAGGCAGGCAAAAGAGGAATGATAACAGACCTTATCGTCGGATCAGGCTGGCCTTTTGGAGGTGAGTTCCTGAAAGAAAACGAAATAATACAGAGGGTAATCACAAATACTATCAGCTGTAAGAGAGGAGACATTATTGCTGAAAGTCTGGAAAGTCTATATGAAAAAGCCCTATCAGTGCAGAGCCGGCGCCCTGAAGGTCAAACGATAAGCACAGATCTGCTTTTTGTTACTCTGGTTCCTGAAACGGCAGGAGATACTTCCGAAATCAGAGATCTTTCGGAGTATTTTGATGCCATCGGACAATTAAGGTATACAGTGCCGCACGGCAGTTATAACCTTGTATATGGTATTATTGAGAAAGGTCACCGCCACGTCCAGAACGGGGCTCCGGGTGCCGCAGGACCTGTAATGGATCATTACAGAAAGGAAGTAACATTAGCTTATCTCAGCAGGCTGAAAAAAATAAGCGACGATACAGGTATCCCCCTGGGCAAACTGCTGAGGGCCCTTTTCTGCGACAGCATAGAGCTTGCCGGATCTAACTGGACAGATGACTTTGAAGATATCTTTAGTAAAGAATGCGGATATGATATTAAACCCTGGTTACCTTTCATCTTTTATGAATCATACAGAGGCTATGAAAGTGATAAATTAAGTGACGATCTCTCTGATCAGGTTAAAAGGGTGAGGTATGATTACAACAGACTGTTGGTGAAAGTATTCCTCGATAATTTCACACGGGTGTTCCAGGAATTCTGCACTGAGAATGGGCTCCTCTGCCGCTACCAGGCCTACGGTACTCCATTCCTGATGGGTATGATGGAAGGAAATATGATAACCGATATCCCGGAAAGCAACAACTGGATCTATTCCGTTGACATGGAAACCGATGAATGGATATGGAACCAGGACCACGGCTACATGTTATGGAACCTTTACGCCTCTTCGGGAGGTCACCTTAAAGGAAGGAAGATAATAAGCTGTGAGGCAATGACAAATACGCGGGGCGTTTTCAAGACTTCACTGGAAGAGATAAAACGTCACGACGACATGAATTTTATCACAGGGATCAACCATACCGTCCTGCACGGATATAACTATTCCCCGGTTGAAGCCGGTTTCCCGGGCTGGATAAGATTCGGCGCCTATTTCAGCGAGCAGAACACATGGTGGCCTTATTTCAGAAAATGGACAGATTATAACGCACGTTTATCTTACATATTCCAGAACTCAAGGCCGGTTAAGAATATAGCGATAATGGGTCCGGCCGGTGATGTGTGGAGCGAACGCGGCCTGATAAGAGTCCCTTTCCACAAGGAACCATGGTACTGCTACAGGCTCTGGGAAGCTGTTAGTCAGGCAGGAAGCTCATGCGATTACATTGATGAAAAGATAATTGCGGAAGCACACAAGGATAAGGGACTCCTTAAGTACGGCCCCATGTCGTACCAGGCAATTATACTCTGTGACGTCAGGTCAATGGAGCCTCAGACAGCCCAAGCTGTTGCTGAATATGTTGAATCGGGCGGCAGGGTAATCCTTACCGGTTCTGTCCCCGGCAGATCACTTTCTTTTGTCAATGCCGGAGAAAACGACAAAACTGTTAAAAAGATTTTTACAGAACTGCTTCATAAATTTCCCGAAAGAGTTCTGACGCCTAATGAACCGGAAAGACCGGCTGATCTTTTGTTCTGGACAATTGATATCCTTGGAAAAATAAAGATTCAGAAAGACGTCGAGATAAACGAACCAGACAAAGACCTGTTCCAGATAAGACATACTGACGGTGAGAGGGATATCTGGTTTTTTGTCAATTCAAATATGGCAAAGAAGATAGATACAGAAGTTTCTTTCCCGACCGGTAATAAAATACCATGGAAATGGGATCCCGAGACCGGAACCCGTGAACCATATCATTTCAACGGAAAACCCTCGCTTCTTAATATAGAACTTGATCCTCTTGAATCACTTCTTCTTGTATTTGAACCGGGCAAAGCAATAATTCATGAAACTCAGACAGCAAAGGAAGCGGCTGATACACTCTTAGTAATTACCGGTCCCTGGGAGGCTGATTTTCAGCATATCCACGGGAGCAGTTTCAACCGTACGTTTGACGAGCTATGGCAATTTGGAACATCCCCTGATAACCAGCTTAATTCATTTGCCGGTACTGTTAAATATACAACACAATTTCAGTCTGATGGAGAAGGTGATTACCTCTCTATGGAAAAACTGAATAAAGGGGTGGTTGAAATATTTATAAACGGCGTAAGCACTGGTGAATGCTGGTACGGCAAACCTGTTTTCAGAATTAGTTCATTGGCCCGGCCCGGGAATAACACTCTCGAAATAAAATATACAACCATTCTCAGCAATTATGTAAGGACCTTAAAAGATAACCCCACGGCTGTCAGATGGACTGATGGGTACAATCCTGTCGTGGCAGGTCCTGGCGGCAAAATTGTGATATACAAATGAACAGTAATATGAAAAAAGCAGCGTTTACGTTGATTTTCCTGTTTTTACTCGGCAGGCTCTTTGGCCAGACAGAATGGGTCCATATCTCAAGCAAAACCGGTGCAATTGAAGTTCCCAATGCCGGCCAACAGCAAACATCCTGTGCCGTCGCCGATTTCGACAACGACGGGATAAACGATTTTTGCATCTCCGAACGGACAACTGCTCCCGGACTTGTCTGGTACCAGCGAACAGAGAACGGATGGAAAAGACATATTGTTGATGAGGGAATATGCTACATAGAGGCGGGAACAATCCCCTTTGATGTCGACAACGACGGTGATATGGATATTATAGCCGGCGGCGAAAGCAAAACCAATCAGGTATGGTGGTGGGAAAATCCTTACCCCGATTTTTCAAAGCCCTGGGTAAGGCATACAATCAGGAACACAGGCGGGAATAAAGTCCATGACCAGATGACCGGGGATTTTGACGGCGACAATAAGCCCGACCTTGTTTTCTGGGCACAGGGCGACCAGACACTTTATTTCACGCGTATCCCGGCAGACCCTTATGAACAGTCAAACTGGAAGCTGATCCCGGTACATAAGTATTACAGCGACAGCCAGATGGAACAGCATGGCACCTATCCCTCGTGGAAGCGGACTAATGAGCATGAAGGGCTTGCAAAAGCCGATATGGATGGTGACGGTGTGCAGGATGTTATCGGGGGCGGACTCTGGTTCAAATACCTGGGCAACGATAAATTCTCTTATAATGTGATTGACGCGGCATACACCTTCAGCCGTGTGGCTGCCGGGCAGATCATTCCAGGAGGCAGGCCCGAAGTGGTTATGGTTGTCGGCGATGGTCTTGCCCCGATGTTTTTATATGAATATGAGAAGGGAACATGGAAAAGAAAGGAGATCGTACACTCTGTCAGCAACGGACATACGCTTGCAATAGTTGACTTTGATGGTGACGGAAATCTTGATATCTGGTATGCTGAAATGACTCTCGGAGGCCATAAAGAGGCTGTTAACCGCATCCTTTTCGGCGACGGTAAGGGAAATTTTCCCCGCGACATGATAGTGTCAAAAGGGATTGATGTACACGATTCAGAAATAGCAGACCTCGACGGAGACGGCGACCTTGATATTCTCGGAAAACCTTATGACGGCGATGCTCCGCGGCTTGATATCTGGCTTCAGAACGGAACAGGAGAAAAGGTTTCTCTCCGGAAGGGATCATTCATCGCTCCATACGGGCTTCAGCTCTATTCACTGAGGTTCGAACTCCAGAAGGATGTGCCAGGCACACTGGCTTTCGTGAAGTCACTCGGAATTAATGAAGTGGAAGTCTCAGGTTATTACGGACTTACTGCCTCTGAATTCAGGAAACTGCTTGATAAAAACAGACTGAAATGCACAAGCATGATTTTCGATTATGACCGGTTCGTAAGTGAGCCCGAAGCAATTGTGAAGGAGGCAAAATTGTTTGGAGCAAAATACGTTGGGATTGGTTGGATACCCCACTCAAGACCATTCAACAGGAGCGTGGCAGAAAAGACAATAGCCGATTTCAATAAATTCGGGACGGCAATGAAGAAGGCAGGCTTAAGGTTCTTTTATCACCCTCACGGGTATGAATTTGATACTCCCGATGGCAATATGATGGATGTGATTATCAAGGGTACAAGACCAGAGCTTGTTACTTATGAGCTTGATGTTTTCTGGATGATACACGGAGGGGTCGATCCTGTGGCATATCTTAAAAAATATCCCGGCAGATTCGAACTGATGCATCTTAAAGAACTTAGACATGATGTTATAGGTAACAATTCCGGTTCAGCGCAGAATGAGACAAGCGTCGCTCTCGGCCGGGGTGTTACAAACTGGCCTCTGCTTCTCAGGCTTGCACAGAAATCAGGCGTTAAAAAGTATTACATAGAAGATGAGGCTAAAGATGCAAAGATCCAGATTCCGGTGACTGTTAATTTTCTGAACGGATTGAGATAATTTAATGAAATCAACATTTATTGCGATACTCCTTTTCTGCTCCTTTACTGTTAATTCTGTTGATGTTACTGAAGGTATATACGAGGGTGTTCCGCACTATGTTGTCAGGACATTATCTGCAACCTGGTGGTTTGACAGGGCCGGTGGAGGCTTATCGAGAATGATCGACCGGTACGGGCACGACTGGATCGCCTTTAAAAGGGAACCCTGGAACAAAACCCCGGAATCAGCTGCATCTTCATACAGGGGAATCCCCAACGCGGTTTTCCAGGGTGAGGACGGCGGATGCGGACACCCCGGTTTCGATAAATGCATCAGTTATTATGAGCCGCCAAATGTTATAAGAAGCCGAAGCATCAGCGGTAAATGGGAGTGGACGTGGACTTTTTATGAAGATCATGCCGTTTGGGAGGTCATAAAATCTGACACCTCCCGAAAATACTGGTTCCTTTACGAAGGTCCTGCCGGAGGGAGCTTCAAGCCCGGGAAAAGCTACTGGAGAAACAGCGGTTTACCCTCAATTCTCAGGGATATGCCCGACCACATGAAAGGTGAAAGGGTTACAGGAAACTGGCATTGGGTTTTATTCGGAAGACAGGACAGAAAAAGCCGGCTGATAATCACCCATCCAACTCATGACGAAGAGACCGATTCATTCTCATATATGGGAAGTACAGATGAAGGGATCAGGTCGGCTGATGGTATGACTGTTTTCGGTTTCGGAAGAACTGCCGATTCAAAGCCTCTTCTGTCGGGAAATCATAAATTTGTAATAGGGGTTTATTACAGAAGTAATATCAAGAAATTCATTAAACTCCGTGCCAACTCCGTGTAAATCCGTGTCACTCCGTGGTTAAGGACTTTATTATAAATATTTTATAGATTATACTGATTAAAGCCTCTGCTCAAAACAATAAGAAATGATTTTTAAAAGAATGAACCTCGTCAAATCAGGCCTCCTGTTAACCGGAATGGCGGGCCTCTCTCTTGTGTCGTGTAAGCAGACCGAACACCCCAATGTGATCCTTATTATTACAGACGACCAGGGTTACGGCGATTTTGGGTTAACAGGCAACCCGCATGTAAAAACCCCTGTCCTGGATAATCTCGCCAGGCAGAGTATCCGGTTCAACAATTTCTATGTATGTCCCGTGTCAGCACCTACCAGGGCCGCTCTCATGACAGGACGCTATTCACTCCGCACAGGCGTCAGAGATACCTATAACGGCGGGGCAATGATGGCTTCATCGGAAGTAACTATTGCAGAATTGCTTAAGGGAGCAGGGTACTCTACCGGGATCTTCGGCAAATGGCACCTTGGTGATAACTATCCCATGAGACCGGGCGACCAGGGATTTGATGAATCGGTCATTCATCTTGCAGGAGGGATGGGACAGCCGGGTGATTTTACAACATGGCCCAGGGGCGACAGCAGCTATTACAATCCCGTACTTTGGCAAAATGGCAGGCAGAAAGATTATGACGGATACTGTTCGGACATCTTTACTAACGAGGCAATAAGGTTTATTGATCAGAACAAAAGCGGGCCTTTCTTATGTTACCTCTCATTTAATGCACCACATACCCCGTTGCAGGTGCCTCAGGAGTATTATAATATATACAGGGATCTGGATCCATCTTCCGGCTTTGTGAACGACACAAAGCCTTTCCCGGTCATGAGCGAGAAAGATAAGGAGGATGCCAGGAGAGTATATGCAATGGTAACAAATATTGATGATAACGTGGGCAGACTTCTGAACAGGCTTGAAGAACTGGAAATAACCGAAAAGACCATTGTTATTTTCATGACTGATAACGGACCCCAGCAGAGACGTTATAATGCCGGCATGCGCGGACTTAAATCTTCAGTCTACCGCGGAGGTGTGAGGGTGCCGTTCTGGATCAGGTATCCCGGTACGAAAAGTACCGGCATCGATATAGATGCAACGGTGGCTAATATAGACCTGTTCCCCACGCTGGCTGACATATGCAATGCCGGAATACCTGAAGGAGTGAAGATTGACGGAATAAGCCTCGCACCCTGTTTGCGGGGAGAGAATTTGAATAAAGATGACCGTTCACTCTTCTTTTACTGGACAAGACACTCTCCGGAACTCTATACCAATATTGCATTGCTGAAAGGCAGGTACAAGCTCGTTGGGAACACTGACTTTAATGCCTCCGTTGATAAGTTTGAACTCTTTGATATTGAACAGGATCCTTATGAACAGAATAACATCCTGAATGATGATCCTGCCAGGGCTGCAGAGCTTAAGAAAGACCTGGACCTCCTTTTCGCCGATCTGGCAGGGTCGGAAAACCTGATTGACCGCCCCCGGATCGAAATCGGAACCAGACATGAAAATCCTGTAAAACTGAACAGAAATGACGCCGACGGGCAATGGGGAATATGGGAACAGTCAGAGATCTTTGGCTTCTGGAGGGTGCTGGTAAATGAAGGCAGGTACAACCTCAGGTTTAAGTTCATTGAACCGGTTCCCGCAGGCGGAAAGATGATGGTCGAAACCGGAGCTTTTATTAACCAGTTAAAGAATGACAAAAACGATACAGACCTCATTGAGATGAAGGGTGTCAGTTACCCGTCATTGAAATGCGATTTTGTACCTTTTTATCTTTCAGGATCAAAAAGGATATTCCCGTTGTGGGTTGAAATAGAGAGAATAGATATTTAATACCGGAACAACATGAAACAGGTTCCCATATTGATTCAAAAAGGCTCTTCTCTGATCTGCAAGGAAAACAGGACTTTACCTCTCTTTCTTATCCTGTTGATATTAACATGCTGCAAAGATGAAACACCCGGGCCGTTTTTTGGCAATGGATTCCGTAATGGATGGGCTGATCAGACATCTGTAGTGATCTGGACACGA
>DIKJ01000103.1 GCA_002424525.1 Bacteroidales bacterium UBA5621
AATCCGGTCAGGACGCAGATGGTCACCAGCTGGCTTGAGATCGTCAAAACCGGAGAGACGATAGAAGGCATCCTGCTATCACCCCGGCGTACCGGTCTTGGGGTGGACACGACTGAGTTTACAGGGGTAAAACTTCCGCCCGTACCGCCGGCTCCCGATCTGGCCAGCCTTAAGTTCGGTACGCCAATCAACCTTTTTAACGGAAAGGACCTTGCAGGCTGGAGGCTTATCAACGAGAAGCAGACCAACGGATTCAAGGTGATTGACGGGACTCTTGTTAATGACCCTGTTCAGCCTGAAGGCGGGCCACGGGTAAGTTTCGGGAACCTCCGCACCGAACAGGAATTTGAGGATTTCAACCTGAAACTCGAGGTTAATATTCCGGCAGGCAGTAACAGCGGCGTCTATCTCCGCGGTATGTACGAAATACAGGTGGTTGATTCTTACAAGAGAAATCTCGATCCGCACAACATGGGTGCTGTATATAGCCGTATAAAGCCAACGGTTGCTGCTGAAAAGCCTGCAGGAGAATGGCAGACAATGGATATGACCCTGTCTAACAGGCATATAACTGTAATCCTGAACGGTATAAAAATAATTGACAACCAGCCTGTTTATGGTCCAACCGGAGGTGCAATGAAATCAGATGTATTTGCTGCCGGCCCAATCTACCTGCAGGGAGATCATGGTAAGGTAGCCTACAGGAATATCGTGCTCACTCCGATCGTTAAATAGCGGAATGACGAACAATGCTTTATATTACCTGAAATATATTTTTTTATTTATCGCATGTTGCGGCACTCTGACGGTATCCCCTCAGGGTGCCCCAACAAAAACAAGTGGCAATCCTGGTGAGGCAACCGGTTACCTTCCTTTGCTGAACGGCAGGATATGGTATAACCGGTATTCTAAAGTGCAGGGCACTCCGTATTTCCTGTCTGATCAATTCCTGAAAGGGTCAGTTTCATTCAATGGAATAAAATACTATGACCTTGACCTGAAATATGATATTTACAACGACGAACTTATCCTCCGGATTGAAAACAGGCCGATAATAATATTGAATAAGGAGATGGTCGATCACTTTGATCTTTTTTCCGGAGAAAGGATACATCATTTTATTAACACCGGCAACGATACTTCGTCGATTCTGAGCGGGTATGTGAACCTGCTTTATAACGGACCCTCTGCCCTGTTCGTGAAATATTCAGCAATTATTTTTCCGCTCGGGGCCGATGGCAGGTATGACCTCTTCAGTCAGGCTCACCGCGTATTCGTCAGAACCGGTACGGAAATAGTCCCTGTCAGAAGAAAAAGAGGTCTGATGAACCTGACCGGGCCATGGAGGAAAGAAACAAAGGACCACCTTCGGAGAAGCCATCAAAGGATCATCCGGAAAGAACCTTCCACATTTGTACCCCTCCTTGAATACCTTGACGCTAAAAATAATGTCACAAAGTGATGAAAATAAAGAGTTTCATTGCCTGCGTAATATTGCTGACCGCCACTCCGGCCTTCTCCCAGGAGAATTACCGGATCGATTGGGAATATCGCGGAAACTCTTTTGAGGAGTTTGTTATGCAGGTTGAGGCGGCTTACCCCGTCAGGTTTTTCTACAGGGATGAGTGGATCAGCAACCTGACACCCGGCGATTACGGGAACAAACAATTTCTTTTTGAAATACTCGATACGCTCTTCAGTGGCAGGCAGATACATTATTACCACGAGAAGCCGGACAGGATCATCCTCACCAGATACTATGCAATAAAGCTGGACGGGGATATTCCGGTTGAGGAATTAAATTATATACCCGGGCTTGATTATTCGGAGGTTGCAGAGTCCGGAGCTCCTGCCGGAAACATTGTAATAGACTTAGGCAAGGCTTCTGACAGGGACCTTCCGGGAAGAGTCACCATCTCAGGCTATATAAGAAATCAGGATACAAGGGAGGTTGTGCCTGGCGTTACCGTTTACATACCAAAAATCTCTGCTGGCACAATCTCAAATGCTTACGGTTTTTATTCTTTAAGCATTCCCCGCGGAACTTATTCCGTAATGTTCACTTTTATCGGGATGAAGGAAAAAATTATTGATCTCAATCTGTACGGCCCGGGTGAACTTGATGTTGAGATGAGGGGCATGCTGATCCCCCTGCGCGAGGCTGTCATTACCGCTGATAAAAGCGTGACTTTTCAGAGGCACGAAGCCGGTATGGAGAAGATCAACATTACAACTTTCCGCCTCTCACCCACATCGCTGGGTGAAGCGGATATAATGAAGAGCATGCTTCAGGTAACCGGCGTGCAGTCGGTGGGAGAGGGTTCAGCCGGTTTTAACGTCAGAGGCGGATCGGCGGATCAGAACCTGATCCTTCTCTACGGGGCACCGGTATATAATACTTCCCACTTCTTCGGCTTCTTTTCCGCTGTCAATCCCGATATAATACGGGATGTGACTCTCTATAAAGGCGCGATTCCCGCCAGGTACGGAGGAAGACTGGCATCCGTTCTAGATATCACTCCAAGGGATGGTAACCGTAGAGAATTCAAGGGAAACGCAGGGATAAGTCCTGTAACCACCCACTTTGTTGCTGAAGGCCCGGTAAAGCGGGATACCCTGTTCTACCTCATTGCCGGCAGGGTGACCTATTCCGACTGGCTGCTCAAAGTGATTAATAACTCGGCACTGAACAACAGTAACGCATTCTTTACCGATTTTAATACAAGAATAACCTATGAGCCAGACAGATATAATAAAATAGATTTTTCAGCATATTACAGTTACGATTCATTCAGGTTCAATTCTGACACAACATACAAGTATGAGAATATGATCGCTTCACTCCGGTGGCGCCATTTTTTCAGCAACCGTTTATTCAGCAATCTGACAATCACTAACAGTTATTATGACTACGACATTTCAAGCTTCAGGAGCCCTCCCGAAGCATTTGTATTATCCCACACGATAAACAGTTCAGGGATAAGGGCTGATTTTACATGGCTTCCCGGAAGGCATGAATTCAATTTCGGAGCCGATATGGCCACTTACAGTATACTGCCCGGCAAGTTTCTGCCTGGCCTTGACTCCTCAATAGTCACTCCAAAATCAATCGAGAAACAGAGAGCGCTGGAAACAGCTCTCTATCTTGAAGACAATTTTCCCGTAACTGATTATTTATCTATAAACGCAGGACTGAGATTTGTTACCTTCCTTGCCCTCGGGCCCCAGACTCTCCTCACCTACGATCCTTTTTATCCCAGGGGTGTTTCCACAGTAACCGATACAATTGTTTTCGGAAAGGCAGGTGCCTATAAGACTTATGCAGGTCCTGAGCTCAGGCTATCGGCAATCTTAAGGACCGGTCAGCACAGTACCGCAAAACTGACTTACAGCCACACGCGGCAATACCTCCATCTTTTATCCAACACAATCTCTATCTCACCAAGCGATATCTGGAAGCTGAGCGACTATCATATCAAGCCACAGTCAGGAGACCAGTTTGCAGCTGGATACTACAGAATGTTCAACCAGGATAAAATTGAGGTGTCGGGAGAGGCCTATTATAAGAAGATCAAGAACATGATCGATTTTAAGGGTGGTACACGACTGGTGATGAATGAGTTCATTGAAAGAGACCTGATAAACGTCGATGGCAAGGCTTACGGACTTGAATTGCAGGTAAGGAAACCTGAAGGCCGGATCAGGTGGAGCCTTGGATATACCTGGTCCAGGGTGCTTATCAGGAGCACGGGTACCTTCGCTGAGGAAAGTATTAACAGAGGTGAATGGTTTCCGGCTGATTTTGACAGGCCCCATGACCTTATTTTAACTTTCAATTATTTGCATACCAGACGAATGAGTTTCTCCGCCAACTACACATACAGCTCGGGCCGGCCGGTCACTTACCCTCTTTCGTCATACAAAATCGGAGACGTCATTCTCACCCATTATTCCGACAGGAACAAATACCGGATCCCTGCCTATTCGAGACTCGATATCTCCTTTAAGGTCAGTGGTGACCTTAAGGTTAAGAAGATTGCACACCCTCACTGGATATTTTCCCTGTATAACCTCACAGGAAGACAGAATGTATATTCGGTTTACTTTAAAAATGAGAAGAATACTGTTAAGGGATACTATCTATCCGTTTTTGGCAGGCCAATACCATCGGTATCATTCAATTTTGACTTTTAAACGACCATGAAACCTGAGACGGTCATACGAACAATAACCTTTCTCCTCATGCTTGCCGGCTGCACCATCGAGTTTAAGCCTGAGATCATGGAGGATAAAGAACTTCTTGTTGTGTCAGGGCTTATCACCGATCAGGCGGTCTCAAACAGAGTGGTCCTTTCGAGGTCCACCCCCATCGGTAACCAGATAATATCCAATGCTGTGACCGGCGCTTTTGTGACAATTACCGACGAATCCGGATTTGTAACAACATTAATTGAGACTTCCCCCGGAGTTTATTCAACCGACTCATCAGCTTTCCGCGGGAGGATTGGCGGAAGCTATGCGCTGAACATAATAGCTGACGGAGAGAGTTATGAGACCGGTTTTGTGGAAATGAAACCGGTACCCGAAATCGGCTCGTTATACTATGAAAAAGTCGTAATCACTCCTTCGACCGACAGCTCAAGGATAGATGAAGGTTGCAGAATATATCTCGACAGTTATGATCCGACCGGGAAATGCCTCTTTTTCAGGTGGAGTTTTGTGGAAACATGGGAGTATCATATTCCTTATCCTGTAGTAAACAGTATATGCTGGGCGACTGAACGGTCTGGCAGGATACTGATAAAAAATACTGCAGTATATAACCATGCCCGGGTATCAAAGCTTCCCGTGACATTCATTACCAACAGAACGACCAGACTGCAGGTCAAATACAGCATACTTGTGAATCAGTACTCAGTAAATGAATCTGAATACAGATTCTGGGAGAAGTTACAGAATATCAATGAGAACGTCGGGGGCCTTTACGACATGACACCCATGGCGATCGACGGAAACATAAGATGCACTTCCAGCCCGGGAGAGACCGTCCTGGGATATTTCAGCGTGTCGGCAGTAGCAGAGAAAAGGCTTTTTGTAAAAGATCAGTTCCTGGGACAACCCCACTTTTATACCTATTGCATCACCGATACTTTAACGGGCTTTCTTCCGGAAGAGGGCCTTAACAGGAGTTACTGGGTACTTGAGGATAACGCTAACGAAATACCTCCCTGGTGGGTAATCACAACATACAGGGAGTGTGCCGATTGCGTAACTGATGCGGAGAGGATAAAGCCGGATTACTGGGACGATTTCTGATAAAACCCGAAATGAAAAGAATTTTCAGATATCTTTTGTTGATAATTTTACCGGGCTTTTCCATGATTCTTGCGGAAGCACAGGTCATTACCTCATCTGACCTTAGAGTGCGGCTGAAACAATATCTTGAGGCATCTCCCCGGGAAGAGCTCTGGCTCCATGCCGACCGGAGCAGATACATTGCCGGGGAGGATATCTGGTTCAGCATCTATGCGATAAACAGGCAAACCGGAAGAGTATCCGGACAGAGCGCCATCGCATATGTTGAGCTTTTAAATCCATGGAACATTCCGGTGATTCAAAAACGGTTCAGGCTTGAGGGAGGCAGGGGTGAGGGCAGCTTCCTGCTGCCTGATTCATTAAGCTCAGGTTCCTATACCATCAGGGCATATACCCGGTGGATGAAGAATTATCTGCCGGAAAACTGTTACATGCAGGATGTGGATGTTTACAACCCGTTTAAAAATTCATATTTCCAACGGCGGACCAGTTTTTCCGCGACCGGGAGTTACTCCTTAAATATAGGCTTTTATCCCGAGGGAGGGTTACTCCTGGACGGTGTGATCAACAAGGTAGCGGTGCGTTGTTTCATCAATAATGGGGCCGGTGTGGAATATTCAGGAATAATAAGAGATATTGAGGGAGACTCGGTTACACTGTTCCGGACAGATGCAACAGGCTACGGTTCATTTTTTATCACACCCGAAAAGGGAAAAAATTATTCCGTCACGTCAGAA
>DIKJ01000093.1:0-212 GCA_002424525.1 Bacteroidales bacterium UBA5621
GGCCTGAGAAGAGTGATAGCCCTGTGGTAGTAATAGGTGCTGCTCTTCAAGTCTCTTATCTTGTAATAGCTCTGTCCAAGATAATTACAGGTTTCAAAATCGGAAGAATCAGCTCTGAAGGCTTTCAGCAACCAGGGAATTCCTTCCCACGGCTGGAGGTTGTAGCAATAACCTATGCCTATCCTTTTCAGATAGAGTTTTGATGAGTCCCC
>DIKJ01000093.1:422-39252 GCA_002424525.1 Bacteroidales bacterium UBA5621
CATAGTCTCCCCTTTTCAGATTAGCAAAAGCCAGTTTGTCAAGATAAACGTAATTTGCCGTGTCTTTGCAGCGGAACCTTTCGTAGATCTTTATTGCATCGTCATACCTGGCCAATTGAACGAGGGAACCTGTGAGATAATATGCATATACCCAGCTCATTGAGTCGAGAGAACCAAGCCGTGCAAGCAGGGGTTCAGCCTGCCTGTAATTGCCTTTACCATAATATCCCTTTGCCAGCATGAAGAGATAATTCCTGTTATCCGGGTTCAGGGCTGTTGCGGAGTAGAAGCATTTAAGTGAAAGATCATCCTCAAGAAGGTTCTGATAGGCAATACCCATNNTTATAATGGATCTCGGGATTCATTCCATCATAAGCCAGGATCTTTCGGCAGGTATCTATCACCTTTTCATTGTCTCCCCGGACAAGCATGAGATCGATTCGGGAAGCAAGGATCGTTTCCTGTGCAATCAATTGATTAAATGCACAATGAAGTAATACCACAATTAAAATACTTTTTTTCATCCGTAAATAATTAATTTTTAAAGGTCTGATGGCCTGTCACGCCTAAGCGGGTGAATCACACATGATTGGATCTTCTGAACCGATGAAACAGGCATTAAAAGAATCATCATTTTTTACAAAACCGACCCGCCCTCAGGCGGGGAGCTCAACGAAGTTAATCAAGAATGATTATTTTTTTAGTGCGGTTCCATACGAACACTAAAAATAAATAAACGTATGAAATGTTGCTTAAATCTCATCAAATTTACAACGAAAGCATTAGTTATGCAATAAACCATGAAAGTTTTTCCCGTATCAAAGCGGGATTATTAAGATTAACCGGATTTTAAGTATTGCTGATGATCTTTAATAGTTCAATTGCAGCTTCCCTCGGGCCGGAGGTTTCATGACCCGGTATTCCAAGCCTGGTTCTCATCTGTCCGACAAATACATCGTTCCTGAAAAAATTTTCGAAAAATCTCACTGCAATTGAATCATGCAGTTCCTTATATTCGGGGGGGCCGAAGATATTCGCGAAATAGGAGTGGACAAGACCGCTTGATGTTGTTGTACCTTTGCTCATTACTGCACCGGCGCGGAAAACGTCAAGAGCCTTTTCGGAAGTGTCGAACCTTTCGATAACGGGGTGTTCGCCATCGATCTCTTCGTAATTATTGGCATAGAGAATATAGTCGATCCGGTGCCCTTTTATTATCGTCTCATAACTGGTCACGGGAATAACTATCCTGGCATTGACCTGACTGGGATTCATTATGATTGATCTGTCGAGATGTCCGTATGCATATCCGGGCTGCAGATCATCCAGACGCAGGAACGCCCCGGTTTCCGTTCCGTAACCAACAGGGTATCCCGATCCGTCGATCTCAACAGAACCCATGTCGTCTGCAATAATGGTCATTTCCCGTATCTGGCTTTCTCCAAGAACACGGAAGGCTTCGAGTGTCTCCGACTTTCCTGCTCCGGTATCTCCGATCATCAGGATTGTTGCCTCCTTGTCGCCCTGCAGAAGGATTTTTACCATTGCGCCATGGAAGGGCATGTTCCCGGATCTCATCACATGAGAGTTATGAAGAGTAAGAACCATTTTCTTCAGGTATCCGAAATAGCCGAATTCCTCCCTTCCCGGCACAGCTCCGACAAATATCCTGTTTTCTTCATCCTCGTGGAATACAGTAGGAAAGTCAGAAAGTGAATCAAGTCCTCCACCCTGCACTCCATAAACGTAGACTGCTTCCGGACTCTTTTCGAGGTCTGAGTCGCTGGCAAGCTGAAAAAGGTTGCACAATGAGAATCCCAGTTCATAAAAGCTGAGGTGGAAATAGACCAGAATAAGCAGTTTCCCTGCCCTGACCGGATAACATAGCCAGTCATCAGGATTTAGTTCAATTATATCAAGCGGATTCCCGCTTACTTTCCTGAATTGTCCTGTCCGTTTGTTCATCGGCTGCTGTATGACCAGGGGCGGGTAAATTAGCATCTGCCTGATCAGTGGGACCGAGTTCAGCTTTTCATATTTCACATGCGGGAAAGGAACCCTTACTGGTAATGAAATGGCTGCGATCTCTGCCCCGGCGGGAACCTGACGGTAAACATTGGGATGACTGCCGGTAATGTTTTCCTGAACATGACGGTAAACTGTTCTGATAAGATGGGTCAGGTGCTCAATAGTTTCATTGAAGGTACGGTAAGGCCTCTTATCCAGACGGTCACCTTCCGAATCGTTTATTATGAACCGGTCGAAATGCCTCCAGTAATCATAAAGTGATTCGACAAAATTGTGTAAAAGCTGAAGGTCTTGCAGAAATCGGGCGGATCCTTCAAAAATATGCGGGATTATCCTGTTCTGATTTTTGACCAGAAGGATAAGGGTTTTCACCAGATCGTTAACACTGCTTTCATCAACCTCTGCTCCGTCAAAAACTCCGAGCAGGGGTGAGTTCCTTGCGCTGAGATGCTTAAGATAATGATCCAGTACAAGCTTGAACTTTTCACTCGACAATAATTCTTCAGGTGTTTCACACATCCTGTCGAGTATCCTCAGAACTGCTTTTCGCCCGACTAATCGCAAAGTGCTTTTTTTCATAACTGATATTACAAAACGGGGGCAAAAATATGATAATATTTAATTAAAATCTCGTTTTTAGTTATTTATTTTTATAAAGAAGACCTTTCTTGCCCTGAGCTCTGAGCTCTGTGCCCTGAGCAATAAAGAAGACCAAAGTCCGAAGACCGAAGTCCGAAGTCGGAAGGAAAGAAAGGGAGAAGGGGAGACTTCCGTCTTCCGTCTTCCGTCTCAATTAATAATGGCAGGTCTTTTATTTAAATTCATTTGACAGTTTTTTTTAAGGAATAATAAATTTGTGTACATTGTAACGGTTAAACTGAATGGATGAAACCGGAACTTGATTTATTCACCATACTGCCCGAGGATAAGATCCCGGAGAAAGGCAAGGTTCTTATTTCCGAACCTTTCCTCCCGGATACATTCTTTAACAGAAGTATTGTTTATCTTACGGATCATACTCCGGAGGGATCGGTGGGTTTTATTCTCAACAAGAAACTCGACCTTAAGATCTCAGATGCCATAGCAGGGTTTGACAGCTGGAATGAGAACCTCAACATGGGCGGTCCGGTAGCACCCGATACTCTTCACTATCTCCACAGCCTGGGGGACCGTATCCCCGGAAGCGTCAGTGTTGATGATGATATTTACTGGGGAGGCGATATTGATACAATAAGAAAACTTATCCGTTCAGGATCGATTAAGCAATCACAAATCAGGTTCTTCCTCGGCTATTCAGGATGGTCAGAGGGCCAGCTGGAACGTGAACTTAAAGAAAACTCGTGGGTCATCCTCAAGGTTAATCCGGGTGTTGTCATGAACAACAGGGGCATTGATACCTGGAAAAGGGTGCTCAGAAGCTTCAAGAACAAATACAGGATGTGGGCCGATTTTCCCGAATCACCTGAAATGAATTAACCGAAGAGTATTGTTTCAGATATGCAGAATCTTGTATATCAATTCTTTAAGAAGATCTCCATCCTCTGTGCCGGGATCTCCGAAACCTTTTGACCTCATGTCGTAAGTCCGCAAGAAGCTGATGATCTGAACCGTTCTGGAAACGTTGTATTTCATCGCAGCAGATTCATAGTCCTTTACAAAATATGGATTCACTTTAAGAGCCGCCGCGACATTGTTTTTTGATTTGTCGGTAAGATAATGGTATGTCAGAAGTTTGCTGAAAAAACCAAAGAGTGATGCAAGAGTGAGAGTTATGGGATTATCCTTGGGATTGTTGGCGAAATAGCGAATTATCATGTTGGCTTTCAGTATGTTCTTTTCACCTATTGCCTTCTGCAACTCAAAATTGTTAAAATCCTTGCTGATGCCGATATTCTTCTCGATCAGGGCTGTGGTGATCACTGGTTTCTCCCGCGGAAGGGTGATTATCAGCTTGTCAAGCTCATTTACAATTTTGTGAAGGTCTGTTCCCAGAAATTCTGTCAGCATTGCGCTGGCACTTGGATCGGTCTTGATGCCCCTGGTCATCAGATATCGTTCTATCCAGCCGGGGATCTGGTAATCACGCAGTCTGGGTGACTCAAAATAGATTGCCTGGCTCTCGAGTGTCTTGAAGAATTTAGTCCGCCTGTCTAAAGTTTTGTATTTGTAATTGAAAACGAGTATCGTTGATGACAGGGGCTTCTCAAGATAAACAGCAAGCTCATCAATCTTTTTTAAAGTCTGCGCCTCCTTTACGATGACGACCTGATGGGTAGCCATCATCGGGAATCTGCGGGCGAACTCAATTATTTCATATATGGTCGTATCATCTCCATATTTAACGATCTGATTAAAAGCCTTTTCGTCATCCGGGAGCACCTTCTCCTCTATGTAATCGGTGATGATATCAATATAATAAGGCTCCTCTCCGGCCAGAAAGTATACCGGCTTGAAGATCCTTTTTTTCAGGTCAGAGATTATCTCTTCGTAGGTTATTGCCATCGTCAGAACTTCAGGTGTTTTACCGACATTCTATTGTCCTTGATCTCCCTCAATGCATCGATACCGATACGCAGGTGCGTCTCAACAAATTTGTCTGTTACCTTGCGGTCGCTTGCCTCAGTTTTGATACCGGTGGATATCATCGGCTGATCCGAGACCAGCAGGAGGGCCCCGGTCGGAATCTCATTGGCAAAACCGACAGTAAATATTGTCGCAGTTTCCATATCAATGGCCATGGCTCTCGTCTTGACAAGGTATTTTTTGAACCTGTCGTCGTATTCCCAGACTCTTCTGTTGGTGGTATAGACAGTACCGGTGTAATACTCTTTCTGATGTTTGATGATTGATGCAGAGATGGCGCTTTGCAGTTGAAAAGCAGGAAGGGCAGGTACTTCGAGCGGCAGGTAATCATTTGATGTACCGTCACTTCTTATTGCGGCAATAGGCAGAATAAGGTCTCCCAGCTTGTTCTTCTTTTTAAGCCCTCCGCATTTTCCGAGGAAAAGGACTGCTTCCGGGGAAACAGCGCTGAGAAGATCCATTGCCGTTGCCGCATTCGGGCTCCCCATTCCGAAATTCATGATGGTTATGCCGTCAGAAGTGGCACTCGGCAAGTTCTTGTCCTTTCCTTCAATCTCAACATTATGCCATCTGGCGAACAGGTCGACATAATAGAGGAAATTTGTCAGAAGGAAATATTTGCCGAAAGAATCGATGCTCTTCCCGGTATATCGGGGCAACCAGTTATTTACAATTTCCTCCTTCGTTTTCATTTTTTTATTTAATTTCCCGGTCTTAAAAATACAAAACAAAGTTGAAAGAGTTAAGCCTGCCGGAATATTCATTCAGAATTATCACCAGGGATGGCCTGGAGCTGATCTTCGACCGGCTGAGGAAGAAATATGTCAGGCTGACACCTGAGGAATGGGTCCGGCAGAATTTTGTACAGTATCTGATCGACAGGGGAAATTACCCGCCCGGGCTTATTGCCATTGAGCATTTTTTCATTTACAACAAGCTTAAGAGGCGGGCAGATATTTTAGTACATAACCGCGAAGGAAACCCTGTTATGATCATTGAATGCAAATCGTACAATATAAAACTGGATGATGAAGTGTTTGATCAGGTTGCCTGCTACAACAGACAGTTTAAAGTGCCTTACCTTGTCATGACTAACGGGGAGCTCCACTATGCTGCCAGGTACAATAACGAACTGCAGAAATATGAGGATCTGCCCTATATTCCGTTATATGAAGATCTTTTAACCTGAACTCCCGCAATGATAAACGTTACATGTGCAGTCATAAGGAATGAGGACAATGAGGTTCTGGTTGTTCAGAGAGGTGAAAAAACCGATCATCCTTTTAAATGGGAATTCCCGGGAGGAAAGATTGGCCCTGGTGAGGGTGAGGAGGACTGTATTATAAGGGAAATAGATGAAGAGTTGTCAATGAACATAGTCATGTCGGCCAGACTTGAGCCGGTTTCGTATGATTATGGTCACAAGCAGGTCAGGCTGATCCCTTTTATCTGCGATACTCTCGATGAAATGCCGGTACTGTCGGAGCATCTCGCCTTCAGATGGGTAATTCCCGGTGATCTTGCTTCAATAGATTTCTGTGGAGCCGATCTTCTTGTTGTGCGGCAATACCTCTCTGCCATTGATGGGAGAAACGACGCAGAACTATCAGTTCAGGAAGCTGCTGACCCTCAGGTTGAGGACACAGAACTCCGGGATATGATATTCAATATGATAGGTATAAAGGAGGTAGAGTGGATTGTGACATCTGCCTCTGAAAACCCTGGTCTCTTCCTGAAACTGCTCTCATATTCCTACAGCGCCGACCATAAACTTGCATTTCGTGCCTCGTGTACACTCTCAAAACTGTTTGACAGATTTCCCGCGATGATCAAACCCCACCTGTCAGGGATCGTTGAAAAGCTTAACCAACTGGAGAATGAAAGTACCCGGCGTTCATTCCTGAGGATACTATCGTTATCAGATCTGCAGGAGCTCCGCCCTGATCACCACGGTCTGCTTGCAGACCACTGTTTCAATGCCCTTAATTCCGGATTTTCGGCAATTGCCATAAAAGCCTATTCGATGGAGATCCTGTACAAGCTTGCGGTAATATACCCTGATCTGGCCAACGAGCTTGCAGTTTCGGTAAATATGCTGAAGGGTGAAGGCTCAGCAGGCATCGAAGCCAGGGGGAGGATCATTCTTAAAAAGCTTGCAGAGATCAGTTCAGGCCCAGGATCCAGTCAGTCATGATTTTCAGGACCCCGGGAGAGAAAGTCTCTTCAATTTCACCGTATTCAGATGGCATTCCGGTATCGCTTTCCTGAAACAGATGGTTTAGCCGCGGCAGGCTGACAATTGTTACGTTCCGGTTCCCTCCGGCATTCAACGCTTTCCTGATCGCAGGAAGGTTGATATCAGCAGCAACCTGTAAATCGTTCTCCCCGTTCAGGGCGAGTACAGGACATCTCACTTTTTTCCAGAAAAGTGCCGGATCGGTTACCATGAAATACCTGAGCCAGGTGTAAGATGCCTTACCAAAAGAGAGACTCAGTTCCCTGACATTCTTTTCAATCTCTTCGGGTGGCAATCCCCTTTTTTTCAAGATCTTACGGTATGTTGCCATTACTTTATCCTCTGCCTTGTCATTATCGGTCTCTTTTTTCATAACAGCAAACAATTTCTTATTGGTGGAAATATTATCCCTGATTTGTTTCTCATCGAGCCCCATTTTGGTACTGATGTCCCGGTTCTGCCTGTGAAGCAACGATTCTCCGGTCACACCGGGTCCGGCCAGGGAAATTATAAAGGCAACATCGGGATTGGCGGAGGCAGCAATGGGAGCAATAAACCCGCCTTCGCTGTGACCGGCCAGACCTATTCTTCCGGGGTTTATTTCGCTCCGGGTCCTGAGATAATTAAAACCTGCTTCGGCATCGGTCGCCAGATCAGCCGACGTAGCATTAAAAGGAGAACCCTGCGATTGTCCAACACCTCTGTCATCGTAGCGGAGTACGGCAATCCCGTTTCGCGTAAGGTGATCGGCAATAACCAGAAATGGTTTATGACCCAGCAGTTCCTCATCCCTGTTCTGGGCGCCTGAACCTGTGATTAGAATTACTGCCGGGAATGGCCCGGTGCCCCGTGGAATGGTAAGTGTTCCGGCAAGTCGTATGTTAGACCTGTCGTTGGCAAAGGTAAGATCTTCTGATATGTATGGGAAAGGGGGCATGGGCTCCTGGGGTCTGTTCAGGGTAAAGAAAGCTTTCAGCCGTGTAATATTCATTGGAAAGGTTCTTCCTGCCTGGGACCATGTGCCTTCAATAAGTGTATCATTCTTTATCGTGCCGTTGTATTCCGCAAGCATTGCGCCTGCCGAGATATTGATATTATTTCCGGTAAGAGTGACCGGCCCGAGTTTAACGTTCTTTACACCCTGGTCGGGACTGTCCATGGTTGCCACAAGGCTGTCGTTACCAACCACCGAAAGGTTGAAAACAATCCTGAGTGAGATTGCTGACACTTCGATTCTCCCAAGCCACGATCCGGTAAGGGATTGCTTATCAATCTGATCCTGGCCTGATAAAAAGAGTGAAAAAACTATTGAACAGATTAAAACCGAACTTAAGAAACGGTATTTCATCAGTAAATAATTTTAATTTTAATGGTCTGATAGCCTGTCCCGCCTAAGCGGGAGAACCCACATGTATGAAAATTAAATACATACGTGTTTGTGGATGGAATACATGTGGGTTTCATGATTTTTTTAATAAGAATTCAAAAATAGCTAATTAATTTAATTTGTCAGCGGGCAACCGGTAATCAGTAATCGGTAGCCAGTAATCAGTACTCGGTCCTAGGTCCTCGGTGCTCGGTGCTCGGCAGCCCCGCCTGACCGCTGAGGCAGTCAGTCGGGCAGGCAGCAACTTTTACCCGCCAAAGCCTCCTGTGGCCACCGTAGCTTTAGCGAAGGTGGCGGCGACGGCGGGCAGCAACAAGCAACCAGTAACCAGCAACAATAGGTTCTTTTACTTAATTCATCTTTTCTTTTGTACTTTTGGGAAATTTTTATCCGTAAATGAAAATAGTAGACACCTGCGGGCAGAAGTGCCCTGCTCCGCTGATAGCAACCAGAAGGGCGATCAGGGAAGCCGGTCCAGGAGAGGTTTTTGAGGTCATTACTGATAACCTGACCTCTTTCAACAATCTTTCCCGGTTTCTTAAAGATAATAATACAGATTTTTCGGTATCTGAGGTGCAGGGTAAATGGAATTTGAGAATTACACAGGGGACTGTAGCAGAGTCCTATACCAAACCCCAGGATTATTGCAGCACACCTCCGGCCGCTTTCCCGAAAGGTAATTTTATTATAGTCTTCAGCTCCGACCGGATGGGAGAGGGATCTGAGGAGCTCGGACATCTGCTGGCAGGAAACTTTATTAAGGCAGTTAAGGATCTGGATCTCCTCCCTGCGAAAATTATTCTTTACAACAAGGGTGTCACCCTTGTTTCTGAAGAATCCCCTGTCCTCGAGAACTTAAAGGACCTTGCCAGGATGGGAGTGGAGATACTCGTCTGTGCAACCTGTGTTAATTACTATAAGCTGGAAGGAAAAACCGCAACAGGCATTTTAAGCAACATGTTTGTTATTGCACAGGCTATGGCCTCTGCAGGAAATATAGTCCGGCCCTGACAATTACCTTATTCTGACAATGGAAGTTGATCTTCTTCAGATGGTTGAGAATGGCGGCTGTTCTGCCAAGATATCCCCGCGGCAGCTTGAGGAAATATTAAAATATCTTCCCCTGCCTGACGACCCGGATATACTTGTGAATATTGATACGCATGATGATGCAGGTGTCTTCCGGGTGAACGACACTCTTGCGCTTGTATTGACAACAGATTTTTTCCCTCCTGTGTGCAGCGACCCTTATGAATTCGGACAGATTGCTGCAGCCAACTCGATCAGCGATGTTTACGCTATGGGAGGGGACCCTGTTGTAGCTTTGAATATTATGATGTTTCCCTCTTCAAAACTGCCCATGGAAGCATATGCCGGCATACTAAAGGGGGGCTATGATAAAGCGGCTGAAGCCGGAGTAAGAATAATAGGCGGGCATACCATCGATGACTTCCCTCCGAAATACGGACTGGCAGTTGTTGGTTACATTCATCCGGAAAATATTATAACGAATGCCGGTGTCAGACCCGGTGATTACCTGGTACTTACGAAGCCAGTCGGAACCGGAATTATACTGGCGGGCCAGCGACTGGGTATAGCATTGCCTGACGATGTGGAAGAAGCGAAACGGCAGATGAAGATTCTCAACAGATCGGCAGCAGAGATTATGAAAAAATACAAAATCAGGGGTGCAACCGATATTACCGGCTTCGGCCTCGCCGGTCATGCCATTAAGATGGCCTCAGCCAGTGGCGTGAGCCTGACTATCTCTATGAAACAAGTCCCTCTTATAGGAAACACCTACAGGCTTTCAGAAGATGGATGCATACCCGGTGCAGCATTCCGGAACCTCGACTATACAGGGGAAAAAACGCTTTTTGCATCAGATCTCGATTACAACCTTAAAATGATTGCATGCGATGCTCAGACCTCAGGCGGACTGCTGATGAGCGTTCCTGAAGAAATAGTTTCCCAACTCCTTGGAGATTTGCATGCTTCAGGACTTGCTGATTCGGCAATAATCGGAAGAGCCACGGAAAAAAAGCCAAAACTCCTGCAACTTGATAACTGATACCCGCCTGTGAAATCTTTTTTTTTGGTACGGGGTGTCAAAGGGGTTGTCATTTAGGAAGGGAAAACAGGAACTCTGTCCCGCCAGCTGCTTTATTCCTTACAAGTATTTCTCCTTTATGAAGCAGGATGGCATTTTTAACAATTGACAGACCGAGACCGGTACCCCCGCTTTTCCTCGAGCGTCCAGAATCGATCCTGTAGAACCTTTCGAAAATCCTGTTGATGTGTTCCTCGGGAATGCCGACTCCATTGTCTGAGAAGGAAAAGTGATAAAATCTTTTATCCTCATTGTAGACAAGCACTCTTATTGCAGTATTGTCACCGGCATAATTGATGGCATTTTCAATAAGGTTCTGGAAGATTGAGAGGATAAGTGACTTGTTGCCCTTAACCGTAACCTGGTTGCCTACCTCAACCTCAACTTTCATATTTCTGGCTTCTATAGCCGATTTGAAATTATCCCTCACTTCCCTGATAATCTTTTTGATCTTTACCTTTTCAATACTGAATGAGGCTGCGGCTTCTTCTATCCTGTTAAGTTCAGAAATATCGTTTATCAGCCCTGTAAGCCTGTCTGCCTGAGCCAACGCCTTTTCAAGGAAATATTTTTGTTTTTCAGGCTCCATGGAAGGATCATTCAAAAGGGTCTCGATATATCCTTTAACCGATGAAACAGGGGTTTTCAGCTCGTGTGATATATTTGAAGTCATTTGTTGCTTAATCAGCTTGTTCTTCCCTATTTTGGTTATATCGCTGATAATTACTTCAAAGCTTCTGTCCTTGAAAATTACAGACTGTACCCTGAAAAATCTTCCGTCCCTGGTTACCTGGTATTCCAGTTTGGGCAGATCCGATACGGAGATCTCCAAATCAGAATACCTGTCAACAAAATCAGTTACCCGCGACAATTCGGGAATCTCATTGAAATCTGAGGTGAAGATTCTGAGGTCACCTGAAATCATATTCAGAAAATGTACAAAATGATCGTTATTGAAGATCTTTTTCCTGTCCTGAGAGAAGAATGCCACCCCTTCATTAAGAGCATCAAGATGATTGAAGAACTTTTCTTTTTCAAGGGCAAGATCGTTCTTGGTCTGAAGGAGGTTATTGTAGATGGTCATTATCTCTTCACCAATTATTCCTATCTCGTTTTTCGGAAACTTAGTACTGAAATCAAATGGTTCATTATTCCCCACCCTTAACGCAAAATCCTTAAGTTTGGTGACTGATTCGCTCAGCTTATTGGTAATCAATAACATAATAAGCCAGATAGAAATAAAAGACAGGAATATCACCAGGAGAAAGAATTTTTTTGCCTTCAGGAAATCAGCAATGCTGACATCATATACCAGGGCTGCCCTAATAAAATATCTTTCAAGGTTCCTGGCATAGTAATAATATGCCTGGCCTGTGGTTTCTGAATTTCTGATGGCGGAACCAAAGGGTGCATTGGCAGATTCAACTATTTCCGGCCTGTTCAGGTGATTCTCCATCTTGTTCCATTCATTTACAAAGCTGTCGAACAGTACATTTCCGGAGGGAGCTACGATAGTAATGCGCAGGTTTGATTGCGGCAGCAAGCTTATCAGAGAGTCAATTTTCCGGTAATCGCCGGTTCTGTCAATCCTGCTGGCCTTAACGTAGTTATCGGTTATTAAGGTAATATTGTCAAGCTCGACGTTGAGCGCTTCAATGCGATAATCCTTCTCCCGCTTATAAAGGTAAAGAAGGATCAGTACAGTAAATAGCAAAAATACAATTGAATAATAAAGAAACAGATTGTTCCGGAATGATCTTCTGAATATCATTATTTCATTTTCAGAATTCGAAAAAATACCCGTAGCCGGTTTTGTTTTTCAGGTACCGGCCGTATTCACCGAGCTTTGTTCTTAACCGGGTTATATTTACATCTACGGTTCGCTCTGTTACAATTACGTCGTTTCCCCAGACTCTCTTGAGAAGATCTTCCCTGGAGAATACCCTTACCTGATTTTCAAGCAGAAGCTTGAGTATTTCATACTCCTTCTTTGTGAGATCAACCTTTTCATCATTGATGATCACTCGTTTCCTCATTGTGTCGAGTTCGATATCCCCGAATTTGACAACGGCCTGGATTTTGTTTTTTTCTTTCTCTGACCGCTTAAGGACTGCCTTGATCCTGGCTGTCAGTTCATTGACAGAGAAGGGTTTCGCAATGTAGTCATCGGCGCCCAGGCTGAATCCGGTTAGTATGTCGTTTTCTTTGTCCCTGGCAGTCAGGAAGATGATAGGGACGTTATTATCCAGCTCCTTGCGAAGGGTGTCGGCAAATCTGAACCCCGACATAGGTCCCATCATAACATCCAGCAGGATCAGATCGAATTTGCTGAGAGATCTTTTCAGCGCTTCTTCGGCTGAATGGGCAATCTCTGTCTGATAACCTTCATTGCTGAGATTGTACTGAAGGATCTCGCATAGATCTTCCTCATCGTCAACAATCAGGATCCTTAAATTTCTCTTATCCATATTCCTGGTAATTTACATGGTTTAAGTGCCGTTCATAAAATGGCTGAAGGCTCTGTTTATGGTGTAAAAGTACAAGTAATTAATAAAAAATGGTATTACAATTTTGTTACATGCCCTGCAGCTAACCGGTTCTTGCCTTTATACCCAGTTGCTTTCAGAATCCCCGGCTTATAAGGGACATCCCATATCGCTTTAAATTATGTCGATCTGTCGGCATTCTTTTTACCCGGGGACTTATTATTCAGGAAAAGTTCCACCTCGTCATGTGAATAATAGACACTTATTTTGATCTTAAGTTAAACATTCAATTCTTCATACCCCGAAAGATCCTGTCCTTACCCAACCGTTTCTTACGAATGATGCGAATATTACATCACCTTTAGTTACATAGTGTTCGGTAAGCCTGAAGGTTGCCGGAATGGAACCTTTATCAAACAGAAAGGCAGAAGACCAGAAGACCATAAGACCCTAAGACTGGAAGACCATAAGAATAATAGCCATGCAGAATGAAATAAGGGTCTCTCCACGTATCTATATCCGGGTTCCTGTTAGTTGAAGGCTCTATGGCAATTCTCTCCTTTGGCTTTTTCGAGAAGTGTGCTGACTTATAAACTTCTCTGTTTTCGGATGAAGTGAAGTCGTACAGCGGGTTTGCATGGACAGGAGGGAAGATGCCGCTGTCATCCCTGCGGATAGCGTGACCACCGGCATAGCTGCCGGTGTAGTTGTTTGCCAGTATTCTATACCTATGTTCCGGTATCTGACAATGTATCCTTTCTTAATATTTGAATACCTGATCCATTAAACAGTATTGGAAATTAGACTGTCTATGCCGGTAACAGTTGTACCGGGAGGGTGCCTGACCAGGTATTCGTCATCTGCAACAACCACTAACGGCTCTGCTCCAACCTCCCTGCATAATGCAATGAACTCATCGAAATCAAGGACATCAAATTTATAGTCTTTGTAATCCTTAATAACTCTTTCATTGTACACGGCACCTCTTCCGGACCTGGCAAGTGCAGGTTGCGCATTTTCATAGGGAGGTTCAGAAAAAAGGTACAGGTCGGATTTATTGCCACCCGGGTATCTCAGGTATTTCACCTCCATTTTTTTCAGGGCATCAGCGGTACGGTGTTTTGGTTTAAGATAATTATCATCATCCATGAAATAACTAACGTTGATCCCGACCGGATGCCCGAAACATAACTTAATACAGAATCGGGAAACAAGATGAGTTCTGTAATCTTATTGGTGTGGCATGAGTTTAATGCCTGAATGACAAAAAATGATATGGTTACGACAGAGTTTCTTTATATCGTATAAATTATACGATTTTGAATATTGCAATAGCCATATACAGCAATTCTTATTATAAAGTTCACATTTAATGCAGAGGATTGCATTGAAACAGGATCCAACAATTGTTGGATCCTGTATGCATTAAGCTATTATTAATAACCGGGATTCTGGATCAATTTGGTGTTTTTATTCATTTCAGACCTCATGATAGGGAAGAAATAGCACTTGTCGATCCAGGCCCTTGCATCACCCGGGGTATTAATCTTTGAATATGTAGGATCACCCCATGTCGATCCATCAGGTTGCCTGTAACTTGTCACGGCAACAGAAGTTACATAGCGTATATCCACAGAGCTTGTTTGACGATAAGCTTCAGGACCGATCATCCAGCGGCGAATATCCCAAAAACGTTGATCTTCATAGGCCAGCTCAATACGACGCTCGTGCCGATATGCATGACGCAATGCATCACCTGTTAAAGAGGCAGATAGATCAGGCTGACCTGCGCGTTTTCGGATCATATTTATATAAGTTCGGGCTTCAGCATCCTGCCCCAATTCAATACAAGCTTCTGCATAGTTTAGCAATATTTCGCCGTAGCGAAAATGCTTGAAAGGAATGTTCTGTTTCACGTATTGAGGATCTAATGTAGGATCGACATATTTCCTTAAATAATAACCGCTTAAACTCCCATTCCAGTCTTCTATCGGACCCTGACGTGTGTCCAAACCTGCTTTGATCATATTTCCGGATAAATCATAAACACGCCCCGTCTGAATACGGCTGTACGGATCAATTGCAAGGGCATCTTGCGGACGAGTCCTCCATTCTACCCCTTCATAAAGCACGGTTGCATAAAAACGTGCTTCACGGTTTATATAAGGATTAGCCTTATGTACCGGATTATTCCAATCGAACATGGAACCATCTTTCATTTCAAATTCATCTGCCAGATCTCCAAGAGGAGCACTTGCACCCCAGCAATGATAACCGTTTGGTTGAACGTAATAACCCGGATTATATCCGTTATTCCAGCTTCCTTCCACAGTTTTTGGAGTAAAGAATTGAAGAAGTATATCTTCACTTGAACCTTTTGATGTAAACAATTCAACGAAGTGCTGAGCTACTGAATCACCTGCCTGCGGGTTAGCTTTATATAATTGGTATTTATTCAGATCAATAACTGCTTTGGCTGCATTTTTGGCAGCTGTCCAACGTGCAGATGCATCACCGCCTGTATATCCTATCAATGCGGGGTTGGTATATCCACTAACTAAAGCACTGTTTTTAGCGGGGTTATGCAAATCACTTGCCGCGTATAGTAATAATCTGGCTTTCAGTGCCATTGCAGCTCCTTTGGAAACATGACCATCAGTTGGGTATGAATCTCCGAGATACATTACTGCTGAATCAAGCTGACCTACCATAAAATTTACACACTCTTCGTAGGTATTCCTTGGAACTTCGTATTCATCATTTAATGTATATACTTTGGTAATAATCGGAACGCCACCAAAAAGGGCAGTCAGTTTAAAATATGTAAAAGCTCGCAAAAAATAAACCTGCCCCTTTAGGTTGTCAATTGAAGCCTGATTAGCTTGTACAGAATTAATTTTCGAAAAGAAAATGTTTGTGCGTCTGACATTACCATATAAAGGACCCCAGCGGAGATGGGCTTGTTGCGGACTTGCATCCCATCCCGGATCCCAACCAGCTAAATCGTCGGGATTGATCAAACATTTGTTAAAATTTCTTACACCCCAGTCCCAGCTTAGGATAGACTCATCTGAAAAATCAGAAAGCCTTATAACCGCAAATGGGAAACCCATTACATCTCTATACATACTGTTCACAAAAGTTTGTATTAGAATAGGGTCGCTCCATACTGCAATTTCGGAATACTCTCCTAATGGCTCCTTATTCAGAAACTTATCCTTGTCCTCACAGGAGGTAAGCATTACGATGATTGACAAAATCACCAATATATTAAATGTCTTTTTCATTGTATGTATTTTTTAGAATGTTAATTTCATACCACCGCTGACTATTCTTGCAAGGGGATAAGCTTGTCCACTAAGAAGTTCAGGATCAATATACTGCTGTTTGGCAAGGGTGAATAAGTTATTACCGTTTACATATAAACGAAGGCCTTCAATGCCTAGTGATTTTATTAAATTTACCGGTAAACTATATCCAAATTCAAAGTTTTTCAATCTTACATAATCCATGCTATTCAGAAAGTAAGTATTTGCCTGTGCTACTGCCCTCCAGTATTCATCGTTGCGGTTAAATGTTCTTGGATAGGTAGAATTGATATTTTCAGGAGTCCAGCGATTGTCAGCAAATTCTTTGTAATAATTGCCTATTTCACCGGATTCTGATGAAATGTAAACCATTGCACCCGTTGCACCCTGTATCAGAAGGGTCAGATCAAATCCTTTATATCTGACTTCAGCTGATAATCCTCCAATAAACCTTGGCATGCTATTCTTTTCATTCATTACTCTGTCCAAACCGTCGATTTTTTTATCATCGTTTACATCTTTAAATATGATATCACCTGGCCGGGCGCCAGACCAATGTGGATAAGCATTAACTGCTTCATCATCTTTAAAGATCCCTATTGCCTCGTAATATAAGAATGAATTCACTGGTCTTCCTGTAGATTGCTGATATTCAGGAATTCCTGGAGTTTCATCCCAGAAGAGTATCTCATTCCTGGAATAGCTTCCGTTAATGGAAACGGAATAATCGAGGCCGCCCGAAGATCCACGATAGCCTACTACTGATTCAAATCCGCTGTTTTTAACCTTCCCTATATTTTCCGGAGGTAAAGTTAAGCCGGTTGAACTGGGAACGGAAGCATTTCTTTGAATGAGAATTTGTGAACGGATATTATTGAAATAATCGGCTGAAACGGTTACTTTATTTTTAAGCAAGGATGCATCGAAACCGATATTTGCCTGGTTGGCAACTTCCCATGTTACATTAGGATTTGGAATTTTTGTTTCATTCAGGAGCTTGGATTCGACTCCGCCAAAAACATAATTTCTGTTTGAAAGGAAGCCGTAAGTCGCCAGGTATTGATATTCTGCAATACGGTCATTCCCTGTCTGTCCCCATGATCCACGGATTTTAAAGTCATTAACGAAAGAATTGTTTTTCCAGAAATTTTCTTCTGAAATACGCCACGCTGCTGAAAGGGCAGGGAAAAACCCGAATCGTTTGCTTTCAGGGAACATATAGGAACCATCGTATCTCCAAACAAATTCGAGCAAATATTTACTGCTGAATGCATAGTTAAAACGACCAAAATAGCTCATGTAAGCATACTGGTTTGCATAACCGTTATTGGCCATGTATTGGTCTGTAGCACCTGCAAATAATTGATCGACAGAAGCCGAAAGGAAATTTTTACGGAAAGCAGAGAAAAAGTCGTTTATCCCATTCCTTCTTTCAGTTCCTGCCATCACCTTAACATCATGCATACCTGCGAATGTCTTTTCGTAGGTAGCATAGGCGTTTACGTTGATCCTTTGTCCATCCTGCATTCGTTGAGTTAACTGAGGAGAGTCCAGACCTCTTTTGGCCGCAACAGTTTTATGTTCCGGATTGCCATCCCATGTGTACAAATACCATGGAGTCTCCCATAATTTCCCAAACAGGATAGTTTTATCAAAAGAGGCATTAGCTGTAACTGTTAATCCTGTAACCCATGGAATTGCAATAACTGAACGTAAATTGCTTTCAAGTATATACATTTTACTTTTATCGTATCCTGTGGCACTGGTTACACTAACCGCCGGGTTAAAGCCATATTCAATATCCGGCCCGGGATCCCCGTTAGGCCAGTATGCGGGCCAATTTGGTTTACCGCGCATCAGCATACGAAAGTTATTGTTTGCACTAACTGTCGGGTAATTTCTGATCTCTTCTCTTCCGGAAACATCAAAAGAAATGTTGATGTATCTATTCACCTTGCCATCGATATTTGTTCGGAAATCGTACTGAGTGTAGTTGGTAGCACTTCTTTTGTAAATAGCATCCTGGAACCTGGCTCCAAGTGAGAGGAAATATTTCATATTTTCAGTTCCTCCGGAGATAGAAACATTTTGTGAATTCTGGCCTGTCCATGGCTTAAACACCTCTTTAAACCAATCGGTATTCGGGTAGCCCCAGGGATCTGATCCATCGAGGAATTTCTGAAGTTCAGCCTCTGCATACTTCTGGTTACGACCCAGTGAAGGGGTCTTATAATAAGCAATTTCATTGAGCATGGTAGCATACTGATGAGAATTAGCCATTTCAGGTATTTTTGTCGGCTGGGAAATACCATAGTTCAAGTCAATTGAAATTACAGGTTTCCCGATACTACCACGCTTGGTCACAACAAGTATGACACCGTTTGCAGCCTGCGAACCATAAATAGCAGCTGAAGCATCTTTCAGAATAGTAATGCTCTCAATATCATTTGGTTCCAGGCGTTCAAAACCGCGGTTTGGAACACCATCCACAACAATCAGAGGATTATTTTCATTACCCATTCCTAGTGTATTTGTTCCACGTATACGCAACATAGCGCCATCCATTCCGGGTTCGCCACTTCTTGAAATAGCCGTAAGACCAGGTAAACGGCCAATAAGATTATTACTCAGGTTGGTCGAGGCTGACTTTGCCAGTTCTGCTCCCTTTGTTGAAACTACTGAACCTGTTGCAGTAACTTTCTTTTGAGTACCATAACCAACAACAATAATTTCGTCCAGACCTGTGATCTGCTGAGCAAGGGCAACATCGAGGATTGCTCTACCACCTAAAGGGATCTCCTGGGTGACATAACCAATAAAGGAGAAGGACAGAATAGCCGCTTTGTCAGTAACTGTAATGGAGTATTTCCCTCCTGCGTCGGTAATTGCTCCGATGGTAGTCCCTTTAACCTGGATATTCACACCAGGCATAGGATTTGTTGTTGCAGCATCTGTAACTGTTCCTGTAACATTTATCTGCTGATCGTCAGCGGTCAGGTCTGTACCAACTGAGGTAAATGAACCTGCCGCTGTTGCCGGCAGAATAATCAAACCGAGGAACAGAATCAATACCAAAATACTCGCAGGTTGTTCTGACTTGCGAAAATCAATATTTGGCAATGAGGACCAAAAAAAGTAAGTGATTCTTTTCATACTCTACGCTCTTAGTTAATTTAAGTAAAGGATAATTAAATATTAAACTTGTTGTAATTTGTATTTTGATTTGAGGTTAAGGTTTAGTTTTTGAGGAATAAATACTTCCGAATTCAATTTGAAAATTAGGTGAAAACAAATGAACCTGTCTTCTGTTTTGTTTCAATTATTATAACAAATGTCTTGTTATAAAACCTGTGTCATTTAGTATAACACATGTGCCAGCATGTACTCAGTTCAAGCTCCACAGCAATTCCATGGTCAATCCGCCGGCATCTTCCAGGTCGATGTATTCATAACGGCCGGAACCCGGTTTGCCTTTTTCGCCCCATGTTCCACCCATTGACACAACATACCCCTTGCTTCTATAGTCTTCCAGAACCTTATCCATATCTTTTACAGAAAAAGCCAGGTGGTGTATCCCTTCACCGTGCTCTCTGATATGATCATCATATACAATCGGGATTGAAACTGGTATGCACCACTCATATGCGATATCACCATGTCTCTGCCAGCCCTGTGTCAGGTCATGATCAACCTCACTTCCATAATAATGTTTCTCTCCCAGTACAGGATGATTGATCTGAAACTCAGGAAATCCTATTTTATGCCAATAGGCGGAAACATCCTGGATGTTTTCATTCCGTATGGCAAATGCATACTGGTTCAGATGCATATTATGCAGATTCTTTGCCGACAAATTCTGCATCATGTGTAGCTCGGTGTCACCGTAAGTAAGTCCGAGGTGATACTTTCCCCCGTTCCGGGTATCCATTAAGACATAACTCAGGGTTCCTTTCTCAGTCGGGAAATCGAATTCCTCATCGATCCTGACACCCAATGCTGCAAGACGTTTTAATTCCTTCTTCATGGATTTTTTATTGTCCAGCCGGTGCACCAGGCTCATGGCACCATCACCATATGAATCCAGGAATCTGGAAAAAACAGACTCATCCCCCAGTGGTTGAATCCATGTAATATGAGCGCCTCCCAGGTTGGCTTTGGCCATTTTTACTGCAACTGATTTTCCTGATTTTTTAAAATGAAAATTGACGGTATCCAGATTCAGCACCTGGTCGAAACCAAGTTTTGCCCAGTGTGCTGTGGTTTTATCCAGGTCATTAATTACCCACAATACCTGGTCAACATGTTTAAAATGTTCAGGCATTTCGGTTGTATCAGCACTTTTCTTCCCGCAGGAGAAAAGGGTAATGAGTAAAATCAAATAAAAGTTCCTCATATTCATTCTATAAATAGTTATTAGATAATATCGCTGGATAATTGGAATAATATGTGTCGGAATATCAACATTTTTCGTTATTTGCCGAACATGCGCAATAGTAAGATTATTTTTCTTCAATGATCAGCACATCCCATGGCCTTACAGTAAGGGTTGCTCCTCTGACAACGGATTGATCTGAAATCAGTTCGGTCCCTGAAGCATGAGGATATTTAAACTTCCTGTCAATGGATGAATAATTATAATAAAGGTGTACTTTCTTATTGAAATCATTCGTTCCGGATTTAGCGATTAAAGGCCAGCTGAACTGGAAGTCAGGGCTGGTAATTCCGGCTCTCGAAAGTGCTTCTTTAATAATTCTGGCCTGGATCTGATCAGAGAACACAGAACCCTGGTACAGCAAAGTTCCTTTACCAAAATTATTAATCGTCACTGCCGGGTATTTTGAAAAATAAGGATGGTCGTAATATGCAAGTGTTTTTGCCGTTTCAGGAATGATAAATTCCATCCATTCCCGCGCAGTGTTATCGGTTACGCTGAAAGGATTACCTTTCAGTGGCAGGTCTTTGATATTTGAAAATTCCTGGTAATAAAAGCCACATGCCTCACGCAATGGTCCTGGTGCAAGAACCGGACGAACCATTGAGTTTTCATCACAGAACCCGCTTTTGAACTGCATGATCAGGTGACCCCCATTTTTAATATAACGATTGATCTTCTCAATCAACTCATCTGATGCAACGTAAAGGGATGGAATAATGACCAGTTTATATTTCTCAAAATCCGGTTTTTCCGGGAAAATGAAATCCACACCCACATTGTTCTGGTAAAGTACCCGGTGAAACTGTGCCGCCAGCTGGTTCCGATAGGCATTGTTGGTTGATTCGGTCCATGCCGGACTATTCTTATCAAATGGCATGAAATTCAATGCATCATTGCAGTCGTGGCTGAACAGGATGGCGACATCATTTTGTTTTTTAAGATTCACCAGATGCTGACCAAACTTCTGAAGTTCGTGTGCTGTCTTCGAAACTTCCGCGTATGCCCGGTTGGGCTGAAGATCATGCGAAAGGACTCCTTTCCAGTAAGTCTCCTGACCATAATGAATGGAATGCCAGTGCCAGTATTCCACCATATTGGCACCGGAACCGATATGGGCATACACATTCTGTCTCATTTGCCCCGGGTAAGGTGGTTGCTGGGTGTTGGATGTCCAGCCTATGGTCTGTGCATTGGTTTCCGTTACGAGGTAATTGGTGTTCTTAACAGACCTGAAATAATCTCCGCCGAAAGCAATTTCGTTTCCGGTGAGATCATCCTGCTGTCCATGATAGATATTCACAGCCATCACATCCATATACCGGGAGCTTTCAATCTGGTCGATGTCCTGGACAGCCGGCATGAAACACTGGGTTATGAACTGGTCGTCGCTCTTGTATTCCATTACAATTTTAGACTGCCACTGCAGAAAATCTGCCACTGCTTTGCGGTTAAAGCGAGCCCATTCCAGCTTATAGCCTGTATTGGTCACTGCATCCCGGGGAGGTACTTCTTCCCAGCTGTCGATGGTCATTCCCCAGTAATTCAATCCCCATATTTTATTCAGGTTTTCCGTTGTTTTAAATTTCTTTTTCAGGTAGTTGACAAAACTTACCTGGAAATCATAGTTGTGAACGCCTCTTGAAGTGGTTTCGTTATCAACCTGGAATCCTAAAATGGCCGGATGAGTGGCAAAATGTTCCATCAATTTACGGATGATCCTTTCCGAATAAAAAAGAAATGTTGGATTCGTAATATTCATATTCTGCCTGATGCCATAATTCGCCTTTTCTCCACCCCTGTATGTAAGCAGTACTTCAGGGTGCTTATGCCATAACCAGGCAGGTATGGAATAGGTTGGCGTTCCAAAAATGACCTTTATGCCCGCTTCATGCATTTTGTCCAGGATACGGTCCATCCAATCAAATTCAAATTCACCGTCCCTGGGTTCAAACAGGCTCCATGTGGATTCACCTACACGAACGACTGAAATACCGGCTTCCTTCATCAGACGGATATCCTCATCCAGTCTGTCATAAGGCATATATTCATGATAATAGGCAGCCCCGTAAAGTACGTTGTTAAAAGGTTTATCCGACTGTGACCTCAGGCTGATCGGTAATATACAACAGAGCAGAAGAAAACTGATTTTTGATTTCATAACAATTAATATTGATTTTTAAGTTTTATTCTATATTACTAATCATCATGTAAGAAATCTATTTTTTACATTTATTTAATTCCCCGTTAGCGCCTGATATGTCAGCACCTGGAATTTCTGGTGAATATCTCCGTAATGCATCGGGAACATCTGGGTAAAGAACAGTCCGATCAGGTCTTCTTCCGGATCCATCCAGTAACTGGTGGAAAAATACCCGCCCCAGCTGTAATTTCCAACCGAGCTTAAAATCTGATGTTTATTTTTATCTGAAACAAGACCGAATCCCAGACCAAAGCCCCCATCACCATAAAGGCTACCTACCTGGTTCATCGTCATCAGATCAACGGTTTTTCTGCCCAGTATCTGATGCCCGTTAAATGATCCCCCGTTTATCATCATCTGCATAAAACGTGCATAATCAAGTATTGAACAGCATATACCCGCCGCTCCGGAGAAATAACTTCCATTACCTTTAAGTGGATACTCGTAAAGAGGTTCGTCCGATGCTATAAGTCCTTTATTGGTATTGGCATACACAGGGACAAGTCTGTCCACTTTCTCATCCTGCAGAAAGAAACAAGCATCTTTCATACCAAGGGGACCAAACAGTCTTTCATCAAGGAAATCCTTAAATGATTTTCCTGAAATCACTTCTACCAGATAACCGAGCACATCCGTACTAAGTCCATAGGTATACTTTTCTCCCGGTTCATGCAGAAGTGGAAGTCCGGCAAGTGTGGGAATAGTTGTCTTAAGGGTGGCTCCGGTAATCAGGAACCCGTAATTGATTCCATATTTTTTGTAAAGAGGCTCTATTTCTGCGTTAAAAGAGGATCCTATTCCCGCAGTATGGGTAAGGAGATGACGTATAGTGATTTCTTTGGAAGCTGGTTTTGCAATATATGTGGTATCAGGATTCAATTTAACAAGCACCTGCGGATTCTTAAACTCCGGAATGAATTTTGAGACCGGGTCATCCAATAAAAAGTATCCTTCTTCGTATAGCATCATTACAGCCACGCTGGCTAAAGCTTTTGTCATAGATGCCATGCGGAAAATATCATTATTCTCCATCGGATCCTGTGCTGCAGGATCACGCATGCCAAAGCTCTTATAATAGACCATTTTACCATGCCTTGCAATAAAGGCAACAGCCCCCGGAAAACATTCTCTCTCAATATAATCATTGACTACGGTATCGATCCGTGCAAGCCGCTCAGAAGAAAATCCTGCAGATTCAGGCTCAGCAGCGACCAGTTGCTGCCTCGCTAAACCGGTACTATGATTTGTACTGTTGTTTTTACACGAAGTAAAAATTAGAGTAATAATCACAAAAACTGCCACTGTTTTAAATGGTAATGCTTTCATTTCATGTTTATTTATTGTTGATAGTCATAAAATGGTCTGGCATGAGAATCCATAATCCGGCTCATTTTTTTGCTTTTCTTAGGGCTTCCTCCGATGCTGCAGTAAATATGTTATATGACCAGGTTGCTCCTGATATGCAGTCAACTTTTGCCGGATCCTGTTTCCTGAGCAATTTTTTCGGATAGGCCTGAACTCCCCACGAGTCATTTATAACCTGTTGAACATAAATGGGATTACCTTCATAATGCTTTTTATATTTCTCATTGAAAGTTTCATGCAGGCTGGAGTCTCTTATAGTGAATTTAACATCTTTAAATTCACCATCTTCTATCTTCATGATCACTTTCCCCCAGAAAGGCTCATCCGTATATTTTGATCGCGAAATCCCGGTAAAGACACCATCTTTGTAAGTTCTTTTAACAGCATCTGTTTTCTGCTTTTCAGTTTCTGTGTTGTTGCCTGTTTCAATTATGATCTCAGAGGAGGGAATACCTTCTGATGAAACCCTTAAAAGGATTTTACCGGGCTGATCTGTCGACTTGATTATTACCAGGCATCTGCCCTGCCATGCTTTTCGCTGATTTCCCTGGCAACTTTCTGTGCTTACAGGATTTGCATTACCGACTCCTGCAATTGTTCCGGGACCCTCAATATTAAATTTCAGCAGGTTTTCTGCTTTGGGATTTCTGACATTGTTATTATCGGCCAGTTCAACAGTAATATAACTCAGGTCCTGGCCATCTGCTTTTATGATCTTTCTGTCAGCGGACATTTTAATCTGTGAAACATCTCCGGCAGTTTTCAGAAGAGCTGTGTTCACTACCTTTTTGCCCTGGTAACCAACAACCCTGACCTCACCTTTCTGGTAAGGGACTTCCCAGCTCGCTGTATACTGCGTTGACCTGTTAGTGGGTTTCTTGCCATAGGAGATATTATTAATGAGGAGTTCCGCATTTTCACAGGAGGAATATGCAATAATCTTCATCTGTTTTCCCTCATATCCATACCAATTCCAATGGCTTACAACATCAGCCCAGTGCCATTTGCTCCATGACTCTCGTTCAGGGTTTTCCTTAAAAGAGGGTACTGGCGGTTCCACGAAGACTGATAACTGGTCAGTTTTCCACAGAACATCCCTGTAAAAGGACTGGGGACGTTTCCAGCCGCAGATGTCAATATCACCGCAATATGCAAGATTCCAGGGGTAAAAATCCTGTTTCTGCCAGTAACCCAGCCAGCCAATGCTCGCTTCACCGATATAATCGAATGCAGTCCATACAAAGTCACCAAGAAGCCATGGATGATCAAGTACATCCATCCAGCTGCGGAAGGCTTCATAAGGATAAGATTCGGCCTGTATCATTATTCTTGAAGGTACACGGTCATGGTCTGTCTTATAAATATTCTCTTTAAGATGATCTCCTCCGGATCCATAATTGTAACCGGCAATATCAAGTGTCGCAAAATAGGGGTCTTTTTTAGGATTAAGATTATTCACTGCCGCAGTAACAAGGCGTGAAGGATCTGTTTTCCTTACAAATTCCGCAAGCATCCGTGCAGTTTCAACTACCTCCTGCGAATCCATCCCCGGGATCTCATTTCCAATACTCCATAGTATTATGGAAGGATGATTCCTGTCGCGCTTAATCATACTTTCAATATCTCTTTTCCACCAATTACCAAACCATAGACTATAGTCAGCCGGATTTTTCGGATACTGCCACATATCAAACGCCTCATCAATCACAATCATCCCCAGTCGGTCGCAGGCATCAAGAAAGGCAGGTGATGGTGGATTATGCGAACACCTGATTGCATTAAACCCGGCCGCCTTCAATAATTCAACACGGCGCTCCTCTGCCCGGTCATAAGATTTCGCTCCAAGCGGACCATGATCGTGATGAAAACAGCCACCCTTCAGTTTCATAGGTTTGCCATTCAACTGAAACCCGTTTACCGTATCAAACTGAATTGTACGAACCCCGAATTTCGTTTCAACAACATCCGCCTGCCTGCCTTCCGTATAAATTTCATTTACGGCAGTGTAAAGAACAGGATTATCAGTTGACCACAAAGCCGGATCCGGTATTGATAGGCTCTGGTCAAAGAGACATTCTCCTTCGCTTTCAACGGTTTGCTCTGCCTCAGACTTTTTTACTTCAGCTCCTTTTGAATCTAAGATCCGGGTGGATATCTTTACTTTTACTGGTTTTTCTGATTTATTACTTACACTGGTTCTGATGTTTATCGTGGCATTTGCTGAAGTGACTTCAGGAGTGGTAATGAATGTACCCCATTGAGAAATATGGACCGGATCAAGTACTTTCAGCCAGACATGCCTGTAAATACCGGAGCCGGAGTACCACCGGCTGTTTTCACCTTCATTTCTTACCTTAACCGCCAGCACGTTACTGCTTCCATACTTTATTTTGTCTGTGATGTCGAACCAGAAGGAGGTATATCCGTAAGGATGGCCCCCAAGTGAAACACCGTTGATCCATATTTCGGAATTCATATATATTCCTTCGAAAAGAATCACAAACCGTTTGTTCCTTTGCTCTTCAGGAATAGTAAAAGTCTTCCTGTACCAGCCGGTACCCCCTGTTGTAAAACCACCGCTAACCTGGCTTATGGCATCCTGGCTGAAGGGGGAGGTTGTTCCCGGCAGGTCTTCAATGCTCCAGTCGTGAGGAAGATCAAGGTTACGCCATTTTGAATCATCAAAACCCGGTTGTTCTGCAAACTGTGCTCCTCCACGATGGAATTTCCAGTTGGAATCGAATAAAACTGTCTGACTTTGAGTTTGCAGATTAAACATTAATAGAGTGCCTAATAGCAGGGATATTAATTTAGCTTTCATATCTTAATTTTAATTAGTATTTATCATAGCCACCCTTATTCAGATGAATGCCCTGAGTCTCCGTTCCATTTAGGGTTTGGCTCCATCATTTTCGCATCTGTAGCCTTTCTCCAGCTATTTAAAATGTCAAATAGCTCTTTTGTCTTGCCCGGGTTTGACGAGGAGATGTCCCTGGTCTCCGAAATATCCGCCTCAAGGTCATACAATTCCTGTCTTCCTGATACGAAATTGTCAATGAGCTTGTATTTCCCGAGCCTGACAGCACTTCCAGGGTCACCTCCCTGGTTTGAATAGTGAGGATAATGCCAGAAAAGTGGCCTTTCCGGAAGATTGTCTACTTTGAAGAGAGGAGTGAAGCTTATTCCATCGGGCTCTGCTTTTCCGGCATCGGAACCTGTCATTTCAGTAATGGTGATCTCGTCCTGTTCGAGTTGCTGTCTGAACGGAAGGGCTATGAGCTTGTCATACGGCGAGCCGATGTTTGGTGTCTCATAGAATCTGCTCCCATAACATGCCAGGTCGGTATAGCCCAATTCGTCGAGGAGGATGAAAATCACATTCGGCTTGGATTTTTCCTTACAAGCCTGAAGATTAAGTGCTGCAACCGGAATGGCTGCTGCTACTCCATAACTGATTATTGTCTTGATTCTCTCCATAAATTTCTGTTATTCAGGCTTTGCATTCTGGTATACTGTTTTATCTAATTCCATCATCCTTAGCATTAAAGAAGGGCATGATACAGGACCCATCCAGATCAAGGAACTATACCATGCCCGATTCACCTCAACTAACTTTAACCAACCAACCCTAATTTATTTAAATCCTAATATGATTGACAACATGATAATTAAGATTTCTTTAAACTTTTATAATACAAGGGAAAGAATACCAGCGATAACAAATAGAACCAGAACCAGGAAAATAATCAATTCCCAAACCTTCAATTTTTTTTGATCACCACCTGCATTTTCCCTTGTATCATCCATGTTATAACTTATCGGATTTTGAATAAAAGTAGACAGATAGTGTTTAATTGAAAGATATTATTGTTTCAAATTCAACAACTAATGTTTCACTATAATAAATGTTTCAGTTTATATAAATTATGTATCAGGGGAAAATTGGACAGGAAAAGATCCAAACAGGAATAAATCTGTTATAATATTGGTAAGCAGTTTTTTACAGAGACTATTTCTTTATATATTCAGATGGAGTTCTGCCAAAGAGGGATTTGAAACATTTTGTGAAGTAAGCTGGTGATGCAAATCCGACTTTATATGAAACTTCCTCGACAGACATACCACTCTTTTCCAGGAGGTTAACTGCCCGCTTAAGTCTTAAGGTACGGATGAATTCAGAGGCAGACTGGGATGTTAAAGCTGTAAGTTTCCGATGGAGGCTGCTCCTGCTCAATCCTATTTCTTTGCAAAACACATCAGAATTAAACTCAGGATTGGAGATATCTTTTTCCACAATATCTATTGCTTTCTGAATAAAATCAGCGTCAACGGATGTAACAGTTATGTCAGATGGTTTAATTAAGAGTTCCCTGCTGAATTTATTCCTGAGGATTTTTCTGTTTTCAAAAAGATTCCTTATCTGTACTTCAATCAGATTAATTGAAAACGGTTTTTCAATATAAGCATCAGCACCTGTTTCCAACCCCTCAATTCTGTTGTCGATTGAAGATTTGGCCGTTAACATTATTATAGGAATATGACTGGTTCTGATCTCTTCCTTTAACTTTCGGCACATCTCAGTTCCATCCATTACCGGCATAATAATATCTGTAATAATAATATCCGGATTATTCCTGATGGCCATCTCAAATCCTACCAATCCATTGGAAGCTTCACAAATCTGGTATTCTCTTTCCAGGTATTCCCTGATAAAAGATCTGACTTCGGCTTCATCATCCACAAGTAAGACAAGAGAACTTTTTTTAATATCTGTTACATTCTTTCTGGATGAGTATCTGTGTGCATATTCGTGCTCATCCGTTAAGATGTATGGTTGCAATAAACCGGTAATCTCTCTTCCTTCACGGCTCATTTCTGTTTTCTGAGCATCAGGCGAGAATTCATTGCCTGCGGGCAGCAGGATTCTAAAGCAAGTTCCCTTGTCTTCATCACTTTGTAATATTATTTTACCCTTGTGAAGTTCGACCAGTTCCTTAGTTAATGCCAGTCCGATACCTGTCCCCCTGCGTATGATGGAATCATGTCTTTCTACCCTGAAAAACCTCTCAAAAAGATGTCCCATTTGTTCCTGCGGAATACCTATGCCATTATCCCTTACTGTTATTTCGATATACTCACCATCAGGAATATCTGAGGAGAGATCTGTTCCATTTTGCAACATTCTGCATGTAACCTGAATTAATCCTCCATCCGGAGTATATTTGAATGCATTTGACAGCAGGTTATACATAATCTTTTCCAGACAGCTTTCGTCAAAATATGTTTCGATGGCATCAACTTCAGAAGAAAACTCCAGAGTCATTGACCGCTGCTGAGAAATCTCATCAAATGAGCTGGTAATATTCCTTAAGATCTCAACTAAATCTCCTTTCTTCAATCTGAGAGTCATCTTGTTAAGATCAATTTTCCTTAAATCTGTGATCTGGTCTGTTAATCTTAAAAGCCGGTCTGCATTCCTTTTTATATAATTAGTTTGTTTAGCTAATCTGGAGTCATATGCAACTGAAGCAATGATATTTTGCAAAGGAGCAAGGATCAATGAAAGTGGCGTACGAAACTCATGTGAAATATCAGTAAGAAGCTCCATTTTTACATTGTAAAGCGCCTCTGCTTTTTCCCTTCTTACCTGCTCAAGCTTTGCATCATGAATTAAACGGGCTCTCATAAGTATTAACCTTCTGAACATATAAAGCAACATAATAAAGGTTAATGAAAATAAGACAAGTGCAAAGGAGGTCCTCCACCAAGGAGGCAATATCTGGATAGTCAAAACAGCTGGTTTTTCATTCCACACACCATCGCTGTTTGAAGCCTTAACCATGAACTGATATAATCCCTGTCCTAAGTTTGTGTATGTAACATATCTTCTGTCAAAAGCTGCATAGATCCAATCCTGATCAAAACCTTCCAGTTTGTATGCGTACTGGGTCTCTTCCGGATCAAGATTGTTCAAAGCGACAAATTCAAGAGAAAAAGCTTTCTCAAGATGAGTCAGTGTTATCTTATCTGTATACTGAATACTTTTCGATAGAATCTTTTTTCCATTTATTTTATCTCCGATCTTCACTTCTTTGTTCAGGATAACTAATTTTGAGATATAGATGGGATACAATGTGGTATCATTTATGATCTTTTCCGGAAGAAAGCTGATGAGCCCGTTGATTCCACCGAAAAATATCTCGCCATCTGTACTCTGGTATCCGGCATCCCAGACAAAAGCATTTGACAGTATGCCATCACTTTCATAATAGGTGTTGAAATGTTCCGTTTTCGTTGCCAACTTTCCTAATCCATGATTTGTACTGATCCAGATATTATCATCCTTGTCACCTGCTATACTATAGACGGAATTATCAGGAGCGCCTCTTGATTTATCAAATTTTATAAATTCCATGCCTCCATCTTTTTCAATAGCTTTAATCAGTCCATTAATATTTGAAGCAAGCCATATTACATTATTTTTATCTTTATATATTTTTAGAAAGCCTTTGTCAATTTTTAAACCTCTAATGTCAGTTATGTTATCATAAATAACCAGACTATCTTTTTTATTTCCATTGGTTAAAAGAGTATCTGAATTGACATAGAACTTGCACAGTCCCCTGTTCCAGGAGGCGAACCAGAAGACATTCGGCGGCTCATAAATAACTGATTGTATATTAATTTCTTTCATTTCAGGCAATTGATTTACCCGGTCTCCGTAGTGAAAAAGTTGTTTGCTGGCTGGTTCGTAAAGATAAAAGCCATTTCTTGTGGCAATCCATATCCTGCCTGCAGCATCTTCTGCGAAATCAGGAACTTCGGTATGTTCCTCAAAGAGAAACCTTCTGAATTTCAAATCATCTGAAGAATAGATATTTTCGGCAACACAAAAACCTTTATCAAATGTACCTATCCATAATCTGTTTCCCCTATCGGTATAAATTGCAGTAATGTAATCCGAGCTGATTGAATTTCTGTCAGCAGGATCATATCTGTAATGTGTTATTCTCTGGCGTTCTCCGTACATGATCCTGTTAAGCCCGTCATTATACATTCCTATCCATAAATTATTGTTTTTGTCTTTATGGACTGACCGCACAATATTTCCGACTATGCTGTTTGGATCACCGGGAATATTCCTATACCAGTTGAAATCCTTAAGTTCAATCTTAACCTTTGATACGCCTTTGCCTTTATACGATACCCAGAGCATTCCGGCCCTGCCACCATAAATTCCGATAATTTTTTCATCCAGGAGAGAAGTGGGATTATCAGTTTCATGTGAATAGACCGAGTATTTGCCATCCTTCTTATTGATCTTAAAGAGGGATTTCTCAATTGCTATCCATATAAATCCTTTATCATCTTCATAAAGAGCTGTTATTGGTTGTAAACTCCATGAGTATTCTTCAGTAGTGCCGGGTTTAAGTTTTTTAAGGTAGCTCTGCAGAGTGCGAAAGCTGAAGGTTTCCTTATCAAACAGGGCAAGACCGGCATTTGTACCAAGCCAGATCATCCCCTCTTTATCCATAACTGAAGAATTGATTTTTGTAACGCCATGTAAAACGTCCCCGCCTATATAAAAATGTTCAAGTTGCTTGGTCAGGATGTCGAATTTTTTAAGCCTGTCAGAAGCAATCCACAATACATTTTTTTCCCTGTCATAAATAATATCTCCTTCAAGATCACCATGGAATTGCTCAGCACTCCTGGTGCCTGTATTTATCTTAATCAGTCCTGCAGACATAGTATTGACCCATAAGAATCCTTCCGCATCCTGAACAATAGCTTCTCGCCCTCTCTCGATTACGTTAATATTTGAAACTGGTGTATTGAATGGATCGTTCTTCATATGGGAGAAAACATCATATTCCTTTTCAAAAACATCCAATCCTCTTAACGTCCCGATCCAGATTTTTCCATCGCTGTCTTCAAAAAGTGTTGAAATAAAATTATAGGAGATAGACGAAGCATCCTCAGTATTATATACATAGTTTGTGAAATTGTAACCATCAAATTTCTGCAGTCCTGATGTAGTAGCAAACCACGCATACCCTTCCCTGTCAATATAAACATATTCAATGTTGTTTGACAAGCCATTATTGACATTATAATGAGTGCAAATTATGCTAATATTTTGAGCTGTTAATTCAGAATTCAGGAAATACACGGAAAATATGATTGGTAATAAAAGCCTGAAGTATCCCGTTGAACCAACAATGCCCACAACAGGATTTAAAAACACGAATGCCCTGATTGAAAGAGTTTTTTTCATTATCAGATGATGATCACCCCAAATTTAAATAAAAATTGAATTGACATCACTAATTAATGACTCTTTTGCATTTATAAGAGTAGTTGGATGCAGTGCAGGGGTAAAAGCAGATGTGCCATTTGTGTGGATGATTAAGGATTTTAAGGTTTTGGCTTGCTCAAAACTCGCTGATAGTGTATTTTATACCATCTCAACCTCTGATTTTTGTATTATATTTAAAATAAAAGCGCATGTTGAAAAACATGCGCTTTCACCGGTTTAAACTAATTATTATCTGTCATGTAATTAGTTTTTCTTCAATATTGCTTTTCAAATTTCACTGGTCAGCTTTTGGTTATCAAAACAGGGCATAGCTCAGACGGAGGTGGAAGGTGATGCCGGGTTCAAGTTTTGTGAAAAAAGGATCTGTTACATTAAATGATCTGAAAACAGACTCTTTCTTGTCGTTAAGCAGGTTTTCAATTTTAATCCCAAGCTGGGTTCTGTTTTCCTTTCCAAAACTTTTATTAGCATTGAAATTGAGACTGTGAAAAGGAAGTGTATATATATCAGGAAGGTCAGCGATACCTACATATTGGAGCGTGATACCCTGGACGTTATAAAACAATCCTGCCTCAAAACCTTTCCAGAACCCAGACTCGCCACCATCATATGTAAGCCCGGCATTAATGATATATGGAGCCTGACCTGCCATCACTCTGCTTTTCCCTATTGTCTGACCGGTACGTGCATTTTCTATCCTCGATTGTAACTCAGTTGTGCTTAACTCGATACTGGACTTTGTGACGGCAAAATTGGTTGAGAAGCTGAAATTCCTGAGAGTTGAGCTTATCATGCTGAAATTCTGCCGGAGTTCCACCTCTGCTCCGAATACCTGTCCGTCGCCAACATTCCGTGGCTGAAACGACCCGGGCTGAGTGGCATATTGGACTATTTCAATTGGGTGAATGAACTTCTTGCTGAATCCGCTCAGTGAGATCATTTGTCCGTTTGGCCGGAACATTTCCCATCTGATATCAAGATTATGAATAAAGGTACTTACTAGATTACCATCCCAGTATTCGACACCTATAGCTTCGTTGGCATCCCTGAACATTCCACCGATAAATGTTCTGTTGCTTACCGGGTCGGCGATCTCCGCATAGGATAATTCTTTGAAAGAGGGCCTTGCAATGGTTTTTGCATACGACAATCTTATATTCTGGCGGGCAGCAACATTGTAAATTATGTTTACTGAGGGGAACAGGTTTACATTGTCAAGTACCTTATCATTATTCAGAACATTGATACCGAGCTGGTCCTGACCCGTGTAAAACTGGCTGAATTTTTCAAGCCTGACGCCCAGAATAGTTTTAAGGTTCTTTGACACGCTCAGTTCAGTTGAAATATAACCTGCCAGATTGGATGATTTTGCATCAAACTGGTTAGGGTTTGATGGCATAAAATGAGCTTCATATGTTGTTCCGAACATCGTTTCGGTTCCGTTCAGCGGCCACAGGTTCTCAGGCCGGAATATCTCATTAGGATCGCCGGTAAGGGGAACATTCCTGATATTAAACGCGTATTTCCTGATAATAAACTCACGATGCTTCCAGGTATATGCTCCTCCCATATTGAACCTCGATTTATTGCCATTAAGATTAAAGTCTTTGGATATGTGCAGGACGCCGGCAATATTCATTTCTGACAGGTTTCTCCAGATCCTTTCAGGAAATCCACCTTCAGTATTTATCCTTAACGTTTGATTTTCCGTAACATACCTGATAAACCTGGTGTCCGGATCTTTAATTACTGATATGGTCGGTGAAAGTTTCCAGACAATCTCAAGTTTTGAATTACTCAATACATGTTTCCCGTCTAACAGAATATTGGTAAGGGAACGTTGGTTGTATTCAAGGTTATGCTGAAGGCCAGTGAAATTACTTCCTTTTTCTGAACCTTCATAATCAAATATTCCTGCCTTTGATTCACCATTTTGCAAATGAAGCAGGTTAAACCGGTATTTCGACTGCCGCGTTTTTAACGCGACTCCTGCCATTCCGCTCATTAATACACTTTTCACCCCGAAATCACCTATCTGGAACTCCCTCACATCCAGCTCGTTGACGTCAGGGTTGGCTGATAAGCCATATCTGCCGTATTCAGCATTCTGGTAGAACTCAGTATTGCTCTTGTATGAAAATCCGACGTTGTATCCAAGAGTGACCTTCTTCATGGGGATCTGGTTCCCTATTGTTGTGCCAAGATTATAATCAACAAAGCTGTTTTGCCTTATGGCAGACATTGTCGGGTTAAAACTTTCAAGGATCTCCCTGTAACGGATGCCGGCTTCACTATTTGGATCGCCTATTACACCAGCAAAGAAGGGAATATTTGTTGTTGCCGGAATTGCACGCGTTCCGTCATCAAAACCAAGAAAATCATATTTACCGCCAGGATATGTCAGAAGGTCATTTCTTAAGTGAAAATCGGGATTGAAGGCAGTGCTTAATGAGAATGAGACCTTTTTCTGCTCGGGAAAGTCTTTAGTAGCAATGTCGATAACTCCACCTGTGAAATCGGCAGGTAACTCCGCGCTGAAAGATTTATGGACCATTATGTTATCAATCACATTTGTTGGAAATATATCCATCTGCATTGTATTGCGGTCGGGGTCGAGGCCGGGAATATCCACTCCGTTCACTATGGTTTTAGTATATCTGTCGCCAAGTCCACGCACATAGACGTATTTGCCACCCTCCACAGTTACTCCCGTAACACGCTTCATGGTTGAGGCAGCGTCGGAGTCGCCGATTTTTCTGAATCCGGCAGCAGATATCCCATCGATTACTGTTGGTGATTTCATTCTCACGGTAAAAATGGCTGCCTCCGTATTCCTTGCCATGCTGGCTGATACTACTACCTCGGAGAGTCCGTGGGCAGCTTCAATGAGACGCAGGTTGTCGAGTAGTGTAACCCTGTCGGCAGTTACGTTTACATCATTTATTACCAGTGTCTCATATGAGACAAAAGAGATCTTAAGGTTATAACTACCTGGCTCAAGGCTTATGCTGAACTTGCCATCGAGATCGGCAAATCCTCCCCTGGTTGTTCCTTCAACAACTATGGCAGCTCCGATCAGGGGTTCACCCCTTGTGTCATCATATACAGTCCCCCTTATAAAACCGCCCTGGGAATAAAGGCTCAGGGAAAATACTGAAAGAAGGATCGCGAAAAAATACTTTAAAAATTTCATCAGTATATAATTTATTTTTAATGGTCTGATGGAACCCACATGTTTTAAACTTTTCTCATACTTGTTTAAGTTTAGGTAACATGTGGGTTTCATAACAGATAATATTGGTTTAAGGTTATATCAAAACCCGCAGGACCGGTGAACCTGCGGGTTTCGAATTATTGTTTTGTTTAAAAATCAATTAGCTGGTTCGCTGCACTGGCCCATGACCATCCCTGGAATGCGGACTTGTCGGCTCCGACTGTTCTGGTAGCCGGTGTCATTTCAGTGGCGTGGATGTGAGTGCCATTCCGGAAAATGGTTGTTAAGGCAACGCCTGAAGCGGGAGTTACCTGTAGATTGGCAAAGTTCAGGATACCGCTGGCGAAATTAGCCAGGGTAACATCTCCGGTTAGTGAAAGATCTCCACGGCCATTGCTGGTTGCAGGATCAGGGAAATTGAAAAAGTAAATATTTTCAAAGGTCCCTCTTGCTCCATCCCTGAAATCGCCAAGTTCAGCAACCGGACTTCCCTTTACAGAACCATTTTTGACTGTATGAGCCGCAAGCATGGTACCTTCAGGACCATCAATCTCAAGAGCATGGTCGGTGCCCAGACCGCAGATGACTATGAAATTATCGAGTGTTCCGGCCCATGACTGATCAGTATCAATACCGTCATCATATACATTCCAGACCAGAGCATTCTTTACATTGACAGTGCCTCCGAACCATTCAATACCATCATCATCGTTGGCAACCACTTCAACATTCTCTATAATTGTGCCTGATCCAACACCGCCGAGCGTTAAACCGTTGATTTCATTGCCTTCACCGATGTTTGCCCCTCCGTGACGGATTGATATATATTTGATAATGCCTGAGTTATCCAACGGATCGGTTCCGCCATATCGGCCGTTGAGGTCAGATACAGGTATCCCTTCAATCTGCATCTCATTAGTTGATGCTGAAATGGGTGCTTTACCAAGTATCAGTAACCCTCCCCACAGACCCGGAACAGTCGGCTCCAGATTGGGACTGGCAATCTCTCCCGGCAGTATCTGGTCTGCGACCGTGGTAAAGATAATCGGTGAAGAGGCTGTCCCTTCCGCATTCAGCTTGCCGCCGCGTGCTATCAGCAAACCTGTCGCATTCGATCCTGTCCCTTCACGGCCCTTGATAACAACACCGGGCTCAATTGTGAGTGTTACGCCATCAACCACAGCGATTCGGCCTTCAAGAATATATACATTGCCGGTCTCCCATGTAGTATTCGAGCTAATGTTCTGTGTAACAGATATTGTAGGAACTGTTGTTACGTTTAACACACCCGTTGCCTGCCCTGCTTTGTCATTAACATCAGTTAAAGTCAGAACAATCGATCCCGCCCCTGATTCTCTTGATGCTGAAAAGGTAACAACCACCGAACCGGTTGTTGAGCCGGTAGACGGCGTTGTTGTAACGCTGGCAGATCCCCCTGTCGCAATCACTGAAGCTGTTTTGTAACCGGCTTCAGCAGTAAATGCAAAGGAAACATCTACTGATTTATTGATTTCCACATTAATCAGTCCAGGAGGGGTAATTACCGGTTTTTCATACTCCTTCTCACAACCAGTAAGAATAACCATGCTGATCAGCAATAAAAAAAAGATTTTCTTCATGATTTTAAAATTTGGTTATTAGATATAAGTTTATATTCTCTTTTCCGTGGCGAAGGTAGGGTGATACTGTTTCAGCGGGGTTAAGGAGCAATTAAGAAATTGTTACAAACTTGATTTTTATATATTGCTGTAAATGAATAGAATAATATCAGGCTCTCTTTATAACATTGATTGGCAGACCGGGAGGTTTTATCATTTTTTTAACGAGATTTGCAGTGATTAAAAAGCATAATTATGGTTTACCGCATACTTGACATATTCTTTGTTGTTTTTCATACATCACTTATTTTCTTCAATCTCCTTGGCTGGATCTGGAAAAAAACAAGGGTGCTGAACATGGTGACTCTTGTCCTGACAGGCTCTTCCTGGTTGTTTCTGGGGCTGATAACAGGTACTATGGGTTACTGCCCTCTTACCGATTGGCATTTCGCTGTTCTTGGAAAACTCGGAAAAACGGGACTCCCGTCATCTTACATAAAGTACCTTACTGACAGGCTTACCGGGCTCGACGTAAATGCAACGCTGGTTGATAATCTCACGCTCTATGCTTTTCTGGCAGTATTATTGATATCTTTAATTATTAATATGAGGGATTTTTTGAAAAAAGGCAGAAGAAGAAGAAAGAGGTGAGCGTAGAGCGTAGAGCGTAGAGAAAGAAAGACAAAAGACAAAAGACAAAAATGACAACCATCGAACCTCTTACCCTCCATAGCCTTGGCGAAGGAGGGGTCACACCATTAAATCATCAGGTGGAACCATGAATGCAAAAAGAATCATACTATTTACCCTGCTTCCGGCAATTCTGACAGCGCCGTCCGCCGGTCAGATAATTGAACAGCCCAACTACGCTCTGAAGAGTCACGAAACATTGGAGATCAGAAAGATAGAGAGAACATCCGGCGCAACGGTATTCTATATGAGCGTGGAGAACCGGATAAGCGGCGGTTACTTCTGTGCAGATAACAACACATTCATAGTCAGTCCTGATGGGAGCCGATTGAAGCTGGTCTCCTCAAACGGGATCCCTGTATGCCCCGATGTATATAGATTCAAACTGCCGGGGGAGCGGCTCGATTTTATTCTGACCTTTCCGCCATTACAGGAAGAACCAGGATGGATCGATCTGATAGAGGATTGCCCTGACAACTGTTTTTCATTTTTTGGGATCACCCCTGATCCTGCTTTGAACAATGCCATCGAGGAAGCTTTTTCACTGAACGGCAAGGGAGAATCATCAAAGGCACTGGACAGTTTCATTGGAATGGCAGGAGCGGCTGAGGACGGGGGCAGGATGATCGGTGGGCTGCTTTACCTTAATATTATAAAGCTGGCTGAGCAGACCGGCAATAAGGCACTGGCATCCGAATGGTACGGTAAGCTGGTCTCCTCAGGTATTCCCAGGCGGGAGATGATAGTGAAACACCTTAATTCACAGGGGATAAAGTATTAAAAAAGGGGGCCTGATGAGAGGCCCCCTGCGTCTGTTGATTTTATTCATTCATTATTTTCTCCCGAAATAGAAATCAAGACCTGCGCCAA
>DIKJ01000034.1 GCA_002424525.1 Bacteroidales bacterium UBA5621
CTGACCGGGCCTCCGGCAGGTTAGTTCTCATTTGCAGTTCCTGTTGAACTCTTTCAGATACTCATCAAGAGCCATAGTCATTGAAGGCGCTTTGGGGTTCGGGGCATTGATGTCGAGCCTGAGGCCTTCCTGCTCAACAGCGCAGGCGGTGGTAGGACCGAATGCTGCAATTTTGACCTCGCCCTGTACAAAACCGGGAAAATTCTCCTTTAGGGATTTGATCCCCACAGGGCTGTAAAAGACAAGAATATCATAATCAAAATCCTTTACATCCGAGAAGTTCGAGCTGATGGTTCTGTAGAGGGTCCCGATGGCATATCTGATGCCGTTCCTGTCAAGAAGTTCCGGGATCTCCGCATTGTGCGGCTCTGAGAGAGGTACAAAGAAATAGTCTTCCTTATGCTTAATGATCACGTCGATAAGATCCTGAAACCTGGCTTTTCCGTGAAATATTTTCCGTTTTCTGTAGACAATATATTTCTGAAGGTAAAAAGCTACATTTTCAGTAATGCAGAAATATTTCATTGTATCGGGAATCACAATCCTCAGCTCGCAGCAAATCCTGAAAAAGTGATCTATGCCCGTCTTGCTGGTGAAGATTATAGCTGAAAAATCGAGGATATTGATCTTCTGATGCCTGAAATCCTTTGCGGATACTCCTTCAACCTGAATAAATGGCTTGAAATCAATTTTTAGATTGTATTTCTTCGCCAGTTCAAAATAGGGGGATTTTGGATTAGGGGGCTCTGGCTGCGATACTAAAATTTTCCTTATTTTCAATTCCTTACAGTTTAAGTTTACTTATTTAGTAACACTTGCCACTCTAAAATAGGCCTGCAAAATATTTCAGTGAAATCAAAACAGGCAGAATTTCCAGACCGCAAAGATACAAAATCAAATAGAAAACAGAAATATTCTGCTTCAAAAATGCAACCAGAAGTCTCGCAACGCGGAAAAGATACATAATTGAGAGAAGAATAACACCGGTTATAAAATATACCGGAGGTGGAAATACGACGGTGTAAACGATCAGGATAACAAGGATAAATAGTATCAGGGAACTGAATCTGTAAGATTTATAAACGTTAAGGATATATTCATTGAAGAGGTCACTTCTTCCGCTGATGCTGCCTGCCAGGGAGCACACTAAATGGCGAGCCGTAACCGCTGCAATTACAAAAACAAAGCAGATGAACCAGAATAGGATATCAGGTATGCCTTTCGGGAGAAAGTCATACCATGCTGCAGCGCAGAAAGCAAAGAGGCCGAAGATCAGGAAAGAGATCAGGTTTAAAATCGTAGCCTGCCAGTTGAACAAAAGGCTCATGTCTCGCGACTGGAGATCGTTTATTCCACGCAATGAGAAGAACTTTATCAGATCCGGCAGCATATTCTTTGATGTGGTCTTCAGTAAGGAATAAAGATAGGCCGAGACCAGTACAATGCTGATCAGCCAGTCGTAATGAACCGGATTGTCAGGAACAACCTCCCCGTCCTTCAGGTTCTTGATCAGCAGGCTGGTTGTCTTTTCGTGCCATTCACTGTTCTTTTCAACCAGATGGAACGGAGCCCTGCTGTTGATGAACAGATTGCCCCTGCCGATAAAACCGGTTGTATCATAGAAAGTTACGTTGGCAATTTTATTTTTCAGGCTGACAGAGGCAGTATCGCTATCGGGAAGCGTTTCAGCAAATGATTGCCGCGCGGGCCTGACTGAAGGAGTGGCTTTGAAGGCAGAGGCGTCTTTTCTCTGATCGAGCCTGATAAAAACCGAATCGTTGAGGAGTTTCGGTGCTTCAAACCGGATAACAGGTCTCTGTCTGACACTATCCTGCATACTTGTACCTGTTATAATCATTTCCGCGACGAATAAAGTGCAAAAATAATGATTAAGCAGGAATATTATTCAGAGCCTGCATTAAAAGTCCGGTCTGACTGCAAATGGCGCAGTCTCAAAAATAATCAATGCATGTACCCGATAGTTCCGCAAGGATGTTATTGGCAAGGCGGCTGGCACCGATCCTGAAAAGCTTATTGTTCATCCAGTCCTCACCCAGGCAGTATCTGGCAATCTGAAGATAAGTCAGGGCATCTGACGGACTGACAATTCCTCCGGCAGCTTTGAACCCGACCCTGATTCCGGTCTCGAAATAGAAATCAGAGATAGCCCTGCACATGACAAAAGCTGTTTCGGGTGTGGAAGAAACGGCCGTTTTTCCTGTTGATGTTTTTATAAAGTCAGCTCCTGCATCCATGGCGATCATCGATGCCTTAAAGATGTTTTCGTAATTGCCCAGCAAACCCGATTCGACTATCACTTTAAGTTGTTTTTCCCCGGCTGCCTCCCTGATTTCCCTTATCTCGTCAGCCACTGCAGCAAAATCATTTCCGAGAAACGAACCTACATTGATCACAACATCAATCTCATCGGCTCCGGCTTCTATCGCCATCTTACATTCTGCAAGCTTGATGCTCCTGAACGTCTGGGATGTGGGAAATCCTCCGCCGACAGAGGCGATCCTGACACTCTTTACAGTCAGCTTCTCTTTTACAACGGAAACAAAATTCGGGAAAACACAAATTGCAGCAACATTCGGGATATTGGAAAACCTGCCGGAAAAACTGTTCACCTTACCGGTAAGGTGTAATATGTTGCTCTTGTTGTCCTGGGTATTCAGACTTGTAAGATCGATCATGTTCAAAAGGCTCATCAGCACATGCTTGTCAGGAGCTTGAACCGACTGTTCTGATACTTTCCTGAGTTCTTTTTTGATCTCTGTATCAGAGGGGCATAATTTGATAAGTTTTTGATATAGTTTAGTCATATCGGTCAGTTTGAATTGTTTAATTCTGCAGAATGAAAAAGGGCGGGTTCAATATAATGCTTTTTAGTTTCATAATTATTATTTATGCTTTTAAGTTGAATAAAATATAAGGGATGCAATTGTTCTCCTGAAAATCACAGGAATTGCTGTTTCTGATCGATGGTTGTCCGGAACCCCCGGTGATCGCTTCTGCAGAGTGTTTTGACAAGGCGACGGCCCGACATATCGATATGTTATCTGGTAATAAGTTCCGGATTATATTTCATATTAATTTTGCATACACGATCCGGATCGGAAATAATGTAAAAAACAAGACCATAATGAAAAGAGCATTGATCCTGTATAAATCACGAACAGGAACAACTAAAAAACTTGGGGAGGATATCGGGAAATATCTTGGGGAGCATGATGTTGTAGCTGATATTAAACCAATAGAGGAGGCGGGCATCATAAATCTTGATGGTGTAGATTTTCTGTTTCTGGGATGCTGGACCAGCGGATTGATGGTTATATTTCAGGGACCAGAAAAGAGCTGGGTGGAGTTTGCCAGGAAACTGCCCGATACGAAGGGTGTCACTACAGTTTTGTTCACAACCTATAAATTACTGACAGGCAGTATGTTCCGAAATATGCAGAAACATCTTAAATGTGGGACGGACACATCCCCCCTGCCTGTTATCAAATCAAGGAACAGCCTTTTGACCGGGGAAGGCAGGACTTTGCTGAAACAGAT
>DIKJ01000153.1:0-4332 GCA_002424525.1 Bacteroidales bacterium UBA5621
CAGAAAAAGAAAAGGGGGCATCCTCCTGAATCTAAGATCCTGAAGTTACAGAAACTGGCTATACTACAATCTATCAAGTGATTACATCAAAATATCAGACAATACCCTAAAAAAATCATCTTTTATGCTATCATTACTATAGTTTTGATTATATTTGCAGGTCGAAAAGACTATTTCTTTTTATAAATGAAGTAATGGCTCGTTACTTTTACATAAGAACCCTCAGTCTGCAGCCCATGCCTATGTGCATGTGCCGGTAAAATCCTTTTTCTAAATCAGTCGTTTTTGATGTCGCCGTAACGGGACGATAAAAGGATTTCTTTATCACGGCATATTGCTAATTATCAATCATCTGAATTATGGATAACATAAAACTCAAATTTGAGACTCTGCAATTACATGCAGGGCATAAGCCCGATAAGGAGACATTATCAAGAGCCGTACCGCTCTATCAGACTACATCATATGTCTTCAGGAACACTCAGCATGCCGCGAACCTTTTCAGTCTGGCAGAACCAGGCAACATCTATACAAGAATAAATAATCCCACAACCGAAGTCCTTGAAAAAAGAGTCGCCGCCCTTGAGGGAGGGGCAGCCGGGCTTGCCGTTTCTTCAGGGCATGCTGCTCAGTTCATTGCCCTCACGACTATTCTCAGGCAAGGCGAGAATTTTGTCAGTTCACCATTTCTTTACGGCGGATCATATAACCAGTTTAAAGTCACCTTCCCAAACTTTGGCATTGAATGCCGGTTGGCAAGGGATCTTAACCCTGGTTCATTCGAAAGTCTTATAGATGATAACACAAAAGCCATCTATGTGGAGACCATCGGCAATCCTGGTTTTGATATCCCTGACTTCGAGGCATTTGCCTTACTTGCACAAAAACATGGATTACCTCTTGTAGTTGACAATACTTTTGGCGCCTGCGGCTATCTCTGTCGCCCGATCGAATACGGTGCAAACATTGTCGTGGAATCCGCTACAAAATGGATAGGAGGACATGGTACAAGTATAGGAGGGATAATTGTTGACGGCGGGAATTTCGACTGGTCAAATGGCAGATTCCCGGTATTTACACAGCCTTCGAAAGGGTATCACGGACTTGTATTTGGTGACATATTTTCTTCAACGTCCGGGGCAGGCAATATTGCTTTCATTGTAAAGGCACGTGTTGAAGGCCTGAGGGATCTGGGTCCTGCCCTGAGTCCTTTTAACTCATTTCAGTTCCTTCAGGGACTCGAGACACTTTCATTAAGGATGGACAGGCATGTTCAGAACACCCTTGCCCTGGCAGAATGGCTTCAGGAGCACCCGGGAGTGGAAAAGGTCAATTACCCGGGATTGCCCGGGAACCGGTATAATACTCTGGCAAAAAAATATCTTCCGAAAGGAGCCGGCGCGGTGCTGAGTTTTGTATTAAAGGCGGAGAAACAGAAAGCGGTAAGGCTTGTTGAACATCTTGAACTGGTAAGTCACCTCGCAAATGTGGGTGATGCAAAGACCCTGATAATACAGCCTGCTACCACAACCCATTCCCAGCTCCCGGCTGAAGACCAATCGGCCGCAGGGATTGAGCCCGGCCTGTTCAGGGTGTCGGTGGGGATTGAACATATTGATGATATAATTAATGATTTTGAACAAGCTTTTAAGAAGACTTTATGATGAAAACACTGGTATATAATGAACCGTTCATAACTGAAGCAGGAGGAACGCTTCCTTCACTTGAGATAGCATATCACACCTACGGAACCCTCAACAGCGAAGCCGGCAATGTTATCTGGGTATGTCATGCCCTTACAGCCAGCTCCGATGTGGAATCGTGGTGGCCGGGGATGGTTGGTGAGGGACTTCTTTTCGACACAGGGAAATATTTTATCGTATGTGCCAATGTACTCGGATCGTGTTATGGCACAACCGGACCTGCAGCGGTAAATCCCAAAACAGGTAAGCCCTGGCTCAGAGATTTCCCGTTGATAACAGTCAGAGATCTGGTAAATGTCCACGAAATACTTAGAAAACATCTTGGAATAGTGAAGATTCACACCATTATCGGTGCCTCGATTGGCGGTTACCAGGCTCTGGAATACAGCATAATGTTCCCGGAATTAATCCGGAGGCTTGTTCTTTTAGCCTCCGGATCAAAGCAAACACCCTGGGCACTGGCGTTCAGCGAATCCATGCGGCTTGCAATGGAAGCTGATCAGACCTTTACGGCAAATGATCCCGAGGGAGGCAAAAAGGGGTTGAAAGCTGCAAGATCAATTGCCCTGATCAGTTACAGAACCGTTGCTGCATACAATCAAACGCAAATGGAGGATGATGATGAAAAACTGACTTCTTTCAGGGCAGCCTCTTACCAGGCCTACCAGGGAGAGAAACTTGTAAAGAGATTTAATCCCTATTCCTATTGGTGCCTTACCAGTTTGTCTGACACCCATAACATTGGAAGAGGCAGGAGCGGAGTGACCGGGGCTCTGAAAAGCATAAAGGCAAAAGTACTCTGCGTAGGTATAAAATCGGACCTCCTGTTTCCTACTGAAGAGCAGAAGAGTATTGCTGAGAATGTCAATGATGCAGTGTATACAGAGATAGATTCATCTTACGGCCATGACGGATTTCTGATAGAAACAGAGAAAGTCACTTATGCCGTCCGTAAATTCTGGGGAAAGAATAATCATGAACTGAAGATATGACACGGGAAAAATTGCGAATAGGTTTGTTCGGATATGGCTGTGTGGGCCAGGGGTTGCACGATGTTCTTGAAAACAGCAGGGGCATTAAGGCAAAAATTGCACGTATCTGTATTAAGGATAAAACAAAAAAGAGAAGGATCCCAATGTCAAATTTCACATTTGACAAGGATAAAATACTGAATGATCCTTCAATTGATCTTGTCGTCGAACTTATCAATAATGCAGATGAAGCTTATGATATAGTGAAGCAGGCTATGAGAAACGGGAAAAATGTCGTAACAGCTAATAAGATGATGATGGCCAGGCATTTTGAAGAACTTGTGGATTTGCAGAAAGAACATAATGTATCACTCCTGTATGAGGCTTCTGCCGGCGCCAGTATCCCAATAATCAGGAACCTTGAGGAATACTATGACAATGAGCTTCTTCACTCACTGAGGGGAATTCTGAACGGCACAACAAATTATATTTTAACACTGATGTATAACGAGGGCCTGGACTATGATTCTGCACTCAGAACTGCAATACTCAAAGGATTTGCAGAGTCAGATCCCACCCTTGATGTTGAAGGATGGGACGCAAAATTCAAACTCTGTATTATAACAGCACATGCTTACGGCATCTTTCTTGATCCGGATAACGTTTTTCACTACGGCATAAAGAGTATTTCAAAATTTGATATTCAATATGCAAGGGAAAAAGGGATGAAGATTAAACTGGTACCTTTTGTCGGAAAAACAAATGACAATACCATAACCAGCTTTGTTTTGCCACGATTTATCTCACCGGGGAAGTATCTTTTTAACGTCGATTATGAATACAACGGGATAATTACCGAAGCAGCTTTTGCGGAGAAACAGTTCTTTTCAGGAAAGGGCGCGGGAGGTCATCCGACCGGAAGCGCAGTTCTGTCTGATATTTCTGCCAGCTCGTACGGATACAGGTATGAGTATAAGAAACATGCCCAGGGATCAGTCAGTAATTATTCCCGTGATCACAGGATTGAGATATACCTCAGATACCACGATGAGAAGACATTAGGAATGTTTGATTTTGAAGAGGTGAGTGAAAGCTATAAGAACCACTCAAACAAATATGTAATCGGAGTCATTAATCTGCAGAAGTTATTTACTATCAGACAGGAGCTTCCTGAGTTGGATGCATTTGTTGTGAATACCGGAAGGAGATTCAGCAATTAACAGACTCAAGCTGCTGATAGCCTGATTAATAAGTTTTACAATGTTGTGGCCTGATAATTGCATTGATGCCGCTGAGTATCAATATTCATTAATGACTATATTTGTAATATGAAAGCACACAGAGTCAGCCCGGGAAATAAGCGGACCTGGTTGATCAGGCCTGCCGGCCTCAGACGTATCAGTTCCGGATTATCAATATTTCTTCTTCTGGTTCTCCTGGTCGGGACCAGTTGTGCCACACAAGGAAAGCACAGGAAAATAAAGGCAGTTCCATGCCCCTGCGAAACCCGCAACCGGAGGTAAATGTAAGTTCTGCTCTCTAAACCGTCAGCTAAAGCTGACGGCAACTGATCTCTTTAAAAGAAAAACTCTTAACAACAACTTTCAGTAATACAATAAATTACCTCAAGACCGTCAGCTAAAGCTGACGGCAATTGA
>DIKJ01000153.1:4521-4644 GCA_002424525.1 Bacteroidales bacterium UBA5621
AAGCTGACGGCAATTGAACAGAAGTTCGAAAAAAATATTTGAAAATTTGTAGAACTTTACCCAATATTACAAATTCATTCTAAAATTCAATTTTTGGTTTCTGACTCTGAAAAAAAGAGGCAA
>DIKJ01000125.1 GCA_002424525.1 Bacteroidales bacterium UBA5621
TTTCACCCCTAACCTCTCACAGAACCGTACGTGATACTCTCGCATCATACGGCTCTTGTTATACAAAAGCCACACGGGGTTGAAAGCCATGATGCCAGTGCACAAATAGATCGGGTTGCCTAATGGCAAGAACCCTTATCCAATGCGCAGCTTGCTTATGACTCCCTTTAAACCGTTTATACCGATTAACCACCCATTTATTCAACCTACGATGGAAGATATCAAAAATCCACTGCATTTCATATTTCCTGTATTTACCATAGTAGTCTATCCACCCCCTGAACTTTGGATTAAAGAATTCAGCTATCAGGTAGATATCACTATTGGTCCATCGATGGAAATTAGACTTGCGTATCTCATCAATAATCTTCTTCTCTTTCTTTCCGCTAATCGCACAATCATAACCTAAGAACATCTTCCCCTCTTGCTTATTCAGAGTCGGCCGTGGCTGAAAACTAAAGCCTAGAAAGTCAAACTGTACTGTCTTGAAGTTGGCATTGCGCCTCGTCCTCTTACAAAATACAATCTTCGTCTTCTTTGCATTCAGTTCCAACCTGCATTCTGCCATTCTCATTCTTATGGCCTCTAGAACTTCTTCGGCTTCCTGCTGCGTGTTGCAGTGAACGATAATATCATCTGCATATCTGACAAATGGAAGCTTCGGATAGGTCTTTCCAAGCCACTTATCAAAAGCGTAATGAAGGAACAGGTTAGCTAAAAGAGGACTGATAACTCCTCCTTGCGGTGTTCCTTCCCCCGTCCTGACCCGCTTGTTTCCCTTTCTATCTTCTATGGGTGCTTCAAGCCAGCGAGTCAGATACATCTTTACCCATTTTTCCTCGACATGCCTTTCTACTGCCTTCATCAGCAACTCGTGTGACATCTTGTCAAAGAAGCTGGATATGTCCATATCAATAACCCATTGGTATTCCCGCACATTCCTACGAACCTGTGCGATTGCCTGATGAGTACTCTTCATGGGACGATATCCGTAAGAGTTTTCCGAAAATATTGCCTCAAATCGGGCCTCAAGATAATCTTTGATAACCTGTTGCGCAATCCGGTCTCTAACTATGGGTATTCCAAGCTTACGCTTTCGCCCATCATCCTTAGGTATTTCTACTTCAAGAACTGAAGTCGGCCGGTAGCTGCCTGAGCTTAATCGATTCCAGATCACATAGAGGTTGTCTGTCAGATTCGCTTCAAACATCTCCAGTGTCTCATTATCTAGCCCGGCGGCCCCTTTATTCTTCTTCACTCTTTTGTAGGCTGCGATTACCATCTCCTGGGTAACCGGTATGCTTTTCGTCTCCATTGTCATATTCCTTCCCCGGTTATCCAGGGGTGATAACGGCAATTTCAACTGTATAACCTCAGCCCTTCGCTCCACTCCCATTACAGGAGCTTCCTCACTACTACGACTGAGTCTGCCTTCATACAAGTCATCAGTGTTCGGCCTCCCGGAGGCTTCTCCCGGTTGAGCCTTTCCTTTATCATCCTTGTATGAGTTCCTCTGTTCCATAATTAAGCCTGAATAGGAATCATGCCTCCTTTATGCCGTCTGCCATGCAGCCAGTAAACAGGTAACCGCTGCACTTAAGTCCCCCAGCGTTGATGGACCGGCGGTTTTGACAGAGTGTTCGGTTTCTCGACATTTCATCGAAGGTTCATTTGCATTCATCTTTCCTTTTCTCACCTGATCCTTTCGATAGGACCTTTTCCCCTTACCGTTTTGTACCTCACAGTTGCCCGTTTGGCACCGAGGGGCGGTTTCCAGGTACGCCTGTACGTCCCTGTGAGAGGCCATACTCTCATCTTAATTACAGCATCAGATCCCTTGGTTCGAGATCTGTTCAGAGCACACATCAACCACCCCGGCCGGGAAATAAACTTTGTAAACATCAGATAATCANNAAGCTAATCTTTCATCACATTTAGTTATGTAGTTGATTGTTAATAACTTACATGATTATGTTGATATAATAACCTGATACACAGATATATAAACATATTTTTCATGTATATTAATTACATGAAAACAAACTATTTTACAGGCATCTATAACGATCTGCTCCCGGATGCCAGATTAGAAAAGCGTGTTGAAAGATTAATGTTAGCTTTGTTGAATAACGGCAGCGCAGTTATCAATAAATGTTGTAAAACACTGTCAGAAAAAGAAGGAGCTTACAGGATGCTTGACAACGATAGTTTTGACCACAATGATCTGACCGAAGGGGCCATCCAACGGTTAAGGGAAAATGTTAAGGGAGGTCATCTCCTTTGTATTCAGGACACTTCAGAGTTTAATTTTACCTCTCACATGGGCAGGATTGGTAAGGAGGATAATGATATCGGTCCAGTGACAAAAGAAAAATTCAATGCAGGTTTTTTCGCTCATCCTGTACTTGTGATCGATCCTTGCACTCAAATGCCAGTAGGCTTTTCCTCAGTGATTTTATGGAACAGGCCATGGGATAAAAAGAACAGGCATGAGCGTGAATATAAGAAGCTGGATATAACAGAAAAAGAGTCCTACAGATGGATTGCCAGTGCCTTGAAAACAAAGGAATCTTTAAGCGGAGCCGATAGTATCACAATAATAGCAGACAGGGAATGTGATATTTATGAAATATTTGCAGCAGTGCCAGATGGCAGGACACATCTGTTAATAAGAGCAAACATTGACAGGACGCTTTCTGAAGGAATTAAATTAACTCAAAAATTGTCCTGCTCACGTATACGATCCGTGTATGAGTTTGATGTACCAGCCGGGAAAAACAGGACAAAACATACAGCAAAGATGTCGCTGAAGTGGGAGAAAGTGAAGATTGGTCATCCTGTAACCAAGCCCGTGAAGAATGGGAGTCCGGCTTTTGTCGAAATGATGGTAATAGAAGCTACGGAGCTTGCTGAGAGTGTTAAAGAAGGGGAGGATCCGGTCTCCTGGATATTACTGACCACACATAATGTCAAAAGTGCCTCTGATGCTCTTAAATGCATTGAATGGTATAGTATGAGATGGTTAATAGAGGAACTTTTTCATTTACTAAAAACCAAAGGTCTTTGTTTTGAAGAAGCCCAGTTGGCTACAGGAGCAGGCTTGAAGAAGCTGCTTGTTTTAGCCCTTTTGGTTGCACAAAAGATAATGACATTAAGATTATCACTTGACAGCAGTCATAAAGTCAAAGCAACCCTAATTTTTTCCCAGCAAGAGATAAAGTTCCTTAAAATCTATATGAAAGAGCTTGAGGGCAAAACTGAAAAGCAGAAGAATCCTTACGATAACGGGACCATACAGTGGGCTGCATGGGGCATAGCCAGGATGGGAAGCTGGAGCGGCTACAAATCACATGGACCTCCCGGCTACATTACAATGAAAAGAGGACTGGTGGATTTTTACAATAAAATGGATGGGTATGATATATTATCAAGGTACCTTGACAATGAAGATTTGAACAGGATGACGCGTAGAATTAGCGGAGCACTGTGTTCATAATCCATCAACCCCAGAGCGGGTTGAAGTTGTGAAATAGTGTATAATATATTGATTATTAATTATTTATCTGATGTTCTTCAACACCTCCGGTGTTGAATATTGTCCTTGCACTGCTACCATGGATAAAACCATGGATATTGGACTTTGATGCCTCCGGCATCGTCATTAATTGAAAAAAAAATCTTACTTCATACTTTTATATTACCACTTTAACCTTACTGTCTTGCATGATCCAAGCCCTTTGGTGTTATGGTGAAAAAGATGTGTATAAAGATTAGCTTGAAAAGGAGGGGA
>DIKJ01000081.1 GCA_002424525.1 Bacteroidales bacterium UBA5621
CCTGGAATTCAGGATAGAAAGAGAGATTACTCTCCTCACCGACAGCGAGATATCCAGGCTTACCGGTCAGGATCTGAAGGGAGTAAACGGGGTGGCCTACCGGTCGGTCAATACGCTTGTCAATACAGGGGCGGATGAATGGTGCAAAGAGACCGGACTTCTTTCTATATGGATGCTGGGCATGTTCACCCCCTCGCCTTCAGTGATCGTGGTCATACCAATCGTACCAGGCGATGAGAATAAGCTTGGGCTATCTGTGAACGATAATTACTTCGGTAAGATACCATCCGGCCGGCTAAAAGTTTCGGGAAATCATATTTTCTTCAGGGCCGACGGCAACAGCAGGGGCAAGATCGGTATCCCTCCCCTGAGATCAAAAGGGAAAATGGGCAGTTTCGATTCGGGAAACAATATACTCACACTGCTTATATGCGATACTAACGAAGGAATTACCGAATATGTCAATTCAGCCTGGGAGATACAGGATGATCCCTATTCGGGCGACGCCCTCAACTCTTACAACGATGGTCCGCTTGAGGACGGTTCGCAGATGGGACCCTTCTACGAGTTGGAGGCCTCATCGCCGGCAGCGGCTCTCAAGCCCGGAGAGAGATTGACCCACACCCAGGTCACCCTCCATTTTACAGGCGACCCGCAAAAGCTTGACGCGATTTCCCGCAGTCTCCTGGGAATAACCCTCGAAGAGATCCGGAATGCTTTTTGATCATCTTCGATCTATTCGGGATTCATCTTGTTTGTTGGGATTTACGCCCCCTCTCAGGGGGCAGTCCCGCCTTCAAACCTTACACCGGCAACAGCCCCCTCTTCTTCAACAGCGGTTCAATCCCCGGTTCGCGTCCCCTGAAATTGAGATACATCTGCATCGCATCCATGGTCCCGTTCTTCTCGAGAATGTTTTTCCGGTATGAGGCGGCGGTTGGCTGATCGAAGATCCCCTTCTCCTTAAAGGCGTCAAACGCATCATTATCAAGGACTGCGGCCCAGATATAACTGTAGTAACCTGAGTCATATCCGCCTGCAATATGAAGGAAGTAGGTGCTCCGGTAACGTGATACTATCTCTGGTATCAGACCGATCTTCTTCAGGTAATCCTTCTCAAAGCTCTGTATATCTATTACTGCGGGTGACCCGAGTGTATGGTACGCTATATCGAGAAGTGATGCGGCCAGGTATTCAACGGTCTCGAAGCCCTGATTGAAATATCCGCTTTTTATTATTTTCCCGACCAGACTGGCAGGAATGACCTCCCCTGTCTTGTAGTGCCTGGCGTAAAGGTTCAGAACTTCCGGCTCGGTCGCCCAGTGCTCCATAAGCTGTGACGGCAGTTCGACAAAATCCCAGGCAATATAGGTCTGGCTGTATGTACTCTTGTTGAACAGTGCATCAATGGCATGTCCGAATTCATGGTAAAGGGTACTCACCTCCTCGAGGCTGAGCAGAGCCGGCAGATCACCACCCGGACGAGTGAAATTGCAGACCACTGTAACCACCGGCGCAACTTTTTGCCCGAAAGCAATATGGTGATCGCGGTAGGTCCCGCACCATGCTCCCTGCTGTTTGTTGTTTCTGGGATGAAAATCAAGGTACAGTACACCAATATGGGTACCATCGCTCTCCTTTACTTCAAAAGCCTGGGCTTCGGGATGAGGCAGGGGAATACCTGCAATTGGTGTAAGGGTTATCCCGAAAAGCCTGTTGGCAACAGTAAAGAGTCCGTCACGGACATTTTCGAGCTGGAAATAAGGCCTGAGCTCCTCATCGTTTAGGTCATATTTCTGTTTCCTTAGTTTTTCGGCATAGTACCACCAGTCGGAGGGCTCGAGCCTGAACCTGTCGCCCTCTCTGTTGATAATTCTCTGCATCTCCGCAGCCTCGTTCATGGCGACCGGGATGGCTTTCTCCCAGAGGTTGTCGAGAAGTCCGGACACGTTACCGGGGATCTTCGCCATGCGTGGTTCGAGTACGAAATGCGAATGACTTTCGTAGCCAAGGATCTTAGCCCGTTCAGCTCTCAGCATCACCATCTCTGCGAGTATCTCGTTATTGTCATAATCATTGCCGTTATTGCCGCGGAGGGTATAGGCATTGAACAGCTCGCGTCGCAGGTCCCTCTCCTCCGAGTACTGGAGGAACGGGAAGATACTGGGTCTCTGGGTGGTAAAGACCCATTTCCCCACATTGCCCGAAGCTTTTCCGGCTTCCGCTGCAGCAGCAATAACTGATTCAGGCAATCCTTTAAGCTGGTTTTTCTCAAGGACCATCTGGTAGCTGTTGGTCTCTTCCAGGACGTTCTGGCTGAACTTGACGGAAAGAACTGAGAGTCTTTGATTGATCTTCTTCAGTGTATCCTGGTCTGTCTCGTTCAGGTTGGCTCCGTTTCTGACGAAACTCTTATACAGGTTCTCCAGGAGGAACTGCTGTTCGGCATTCAGGTTGAACTCCTTCTGGTTATCATAAACCTGTTTGATCTTCCTGAAGAGTCCGGGATTGAGCAGTATCTCATCGCTGTATCCGGCTAGCAGGGGTGAAATCTCCATCTCGATGGACTGTATCGAATCGCTGGTGGCGGCAGAGCTCTGTGCAAAGAAAACGCTTGCCACTCTGTTCAGGAGCTCACCTGTGCGATCGAGAGCCTCTACAGTGTTTTCGAATGTCGGGGTTTTTCTGTTTTTTACTATGGCATTGATCTCTATACGGCCATCTGTCATGCCTTTTTCGAAGGCGGGCATGTAGTGTTTCGCCATAATTTTCTCAAACGGCGGGACGTCGAATGGTGTGTTGTATTCAGAAAAGAAAGGATTTGTCATGTCAGCCTGAGGTGTGGTTTTGCAAGCGGTGAGAGTCAGTGCGGTTATGCCGCAGATAAAAAACAATTGATTAAGTTTTTTCACGTCGGATATTTTAGAGGTTAATAGTTTCTTTTGGAATGTCGTACAAAATAAGTCGATTCCTGTTGATAATCAAAGTAAACGAAAAGATATTTTTGTTACTTTTAAACCCTCAATCACTGTGATCCCGGAGAGGTGGCAGAGTGGTCGAATGCGGCGGTCTCGAAAACCGTTGTCCTGCTATCGCGGGACCGGGGGTTCGAACCCCCCTCTCTCCGCAACGACAAAATAAACCCCGCCGACAGGCGGGGTTGTTTATTTTACCGAAGATCCGAAGAAAGCTTGCTTTCTGAAGGAGCTGAGGGGAAATAAACAAAAACCCGTAAGGGTTTATTTTGTCGTTGCTGGGAACCCCCCAAGGGGCTCGCCGCAGGCAACCCCCCGAAGGGTTCATTTAAGCGTTGCAGGGAGCCCCAATAGGGCTCGCGGCCGAACTCCGTCCGCTGTAGCCTTGGCGAAAGCGGATGACGTGAGGCCGCAACCCCTCGTTGAATCAATTTGTCTTATTGCCAACTGCCAACTGCCAAATCCGAACCCAATTCGCCGATCAATATTTTAGCTATTTTTGCCCCAATGAAAATCCCCGACGGTATAAAACCACACCTTGCCCTTATCGGTGCGAATATTATCTACGGATTAAACCACTCCATTGCCAAACTGCTCATGCCTGATATTATTAAGCCGTTCGGGCTGGTGGCGCTCCGGTCGATAGTCGCGACCTCTCTGTTCTGGATCGTATCGATGTTGTACCCACAGGAGAAGGTTGAAAGGAAAGATAAGCTCTATATGCTCTCTTTCTTCCTGTTCGGGGTATTCTTTAACCAGGTCTTCTTCCTTGCGGGTTTAAACCGCACCACCCCTATCAACAGTTCTCTTATAATGCTCGTTAATCCGATTATGGCAATTGTATTCGGTGTGATAATCCTTAAGGAGAAGCTTCTGGCTAAGCGGCTGGCAGGAGTGCTGATCGGACTGACAGGCACTGCCATCCTGATACTGGGCGATTCGGGATTCAGGATTGGCGGTGGTTCAGTAGTGGGCGACATAATGATCCTGATTAATGCCACATCATGGGCTCTCTTCCTCGTTACCATGAAAAAAATGATGGTAAAGTACAGTCATGTAACGGTCATGAAATGGGTATTTCTTTTCGGAGTAGCGCCTAACCTTTTATTAGGGCACCGCGATCTTCTGGCAGTTGATTTTTCCGATCTGTCCGCCATTGTGATAATGGGTTTGATTTATGTTACTGTTTTCACAACTTTCCTGGGATATAACCTCAATTCTTACGGGCTAAAACATGTTTCTCCCACACTTGTAAGCACTTACGTTTATATGCAACCCGTAGTGACAGTAATAATTGCAATGATGATCGGACAGGACACCCTTTCGCTGATCAAGGTAATCTCGGCACTGCTCGTATTCCTCGGGGTATGGCTTGTAAGCGCCAAACCCTCCGGTGAACATATTGTAGTCGAAGATCCCTCCCGAGCCAAACCTTTTCCTGCTATTGAGGAGGTCAAATAAGCTGGAGGTCTTGGGTTCTTCAAAACTTCGTATGAGTTCCACGAAATATTATGTTGCCGCTGAACCTCTAAATATTTTTTGGTTGTTTTTTCTTTCTCTACGCTCTACGCTCTACGCTCTACGCTCTACGCTTTAATCTCGTCTCCCCCTTCGCCCAACGAAGCCTTGGCGAAGTCGGGTCTCCTCTTCACTTTTACATGAGTAATCATTGGTTTGTAAAATAATATTGAGTAAATTTGCTCACCATACTGAGTAAATTGTAATATATGTTTGAAAGATCAGAACTTCAGGTTCTTAAGAAGAGGATAAATGAACCCAGAAGGTTTATGCAGGTTATTTCAGGTCCTCGTCAGGTCGGGAAAACAACGCTGGTAACACAGCTGTATAACCAGCTTGCCATCTCCTCGTTATATGAATCGGCGGATGCTGTCCCTGTCGGGAACAACCTATGGATTGATCAGGTATGGGATACTGCGCGACTTAGAATGAGGTCTGAAAAAGCCCTCGAGTTTCTCCTGATAATTGATGAAATACAGAAAATACCCAACTGGAGTGAAACTGTTAAGAAGAACTGGGATCAGGACTCTCTTGATAAGACAAACCTTAAGGTTATTCTGCTTGGCTCTTCCCGTCTATTACTGCAACATGGCCTGACTGAATCGCTGGCAGGCAGATTCGAAAATATTATTCTTGCACACTGGTCGTTCAACGAGATGCGAGAGGCATTTGGCTGGGATCCTGATACTTTTGCCTGGTTTGGAGGCTACCCAGGTGCAGCCGGATTGATAAATGATGAGCCAAGGTGGAAGAAATATATACGGGATTCCCTGATAGAGACTAGCATATCGAAAGATATACTGATGCTTACCCGCATTGACAAACCTGAATTGCTTAAAAATCTGTTTGAACTTGGTTGCTTGTTTTCAGGACAGGTACTATCCTATACGAAGATGCTCGGACAGCTGCAGGATGCAGGCAATACTACAACTCTTTCCCACTATCTCAGACTTTTAGGAGCTGCAGGATTGCTGTCGGGATTAGAAAAGTACTCAACATCCCCACTAAGGACCAGATCAGGTAGCCCGAAGTTTCAGGTTTATAACAATGCACTTCTCAGTTCAATGAATTCTGGCAGTTTCTCAGATTCAGGAAAAAATCCTGAGGTGTGGGGAAGAGTAATTGAATCTGCAGTGGGATCTTATCTCGCAAATGAGTCCCTCAAAGGGAACATAAATCTTTATTACTGGCGCGAAAGGAATGATGAAGTTGATTTTGTTATAGAAAGACACGGGAAACTTGTCGGTATTGAAGTAAAAAGTAATGTTCTGAAGAATATACACGGCATGACTACTTTTCAAAAGAGATTTAACCCGGTGAGAACTATTCTGATAGATGAAAGGAGAATGCCCTGGCATGAATTTATCCGGATCAATCCAGCCGATCTGTTTTGACCCACCTCGCCCCTGCACCCTCCGACCGCCGAAGCTTCAGCTAAGGCGGTCTGCGCCGCTGTGCCTCTACGCTCTACGCTCTACGCTCTACGCTTTCCTCTCCTTGCTCCCCGCTCCCCGCTCCCTGCTCTACGCTCTCTGCTCTACGCTCACCTGGCAGCATAGGAAAGATGGGGTGAATTCAGAAATCTTACTTAAACATATTCTGTACCACCACCCTCTCCTCATACCGGTATTCGCTTACCCTGTAAGATACGGAGGATTCATTTTCAATCTCAACCACCCAGTTTCCAAAAGACCCGTTTTTGGAATAGGTACTTTTTAAATATAATCTGTCATCGGGAGAAAATCTGCAGACTTTGCCATACGCTGACAGCTGGCCATAATTGGTGTACATGGTGGTTTTGATCCAGATGAGGGGAACCCCTGCAAAGATTTCGGGATCGGTATAATAATAGTCGACAAAATTTCCAATATATTTTCTTGTATGGGTAAGTTCATTCTCCTTGAGAAGCGTATAGGATTTTTTCTGAGCAGAACATGAAACCAGGAAACATGTCAAAACTAAAAGGAACAAATTTAGAATTACCCGATTCTTCATACTTTATGTTCTGTTTAACTATTCATAACCGGTAAAAATAAAAGAAAAAATCCTGACTGACAATGCGATAATGCCCATATAGCGGACAAATGAATAAGCTTTACGATCCATTTGTGTATGAAAAAAGGAGAGTCATTTAAGACTTTCAGGCTCTGATAAAAAAAAAGAGGTCATTCGTCAAAAGTGGGATTGTTTTTACGAAAATTCGTGGATTTCCAGAACATTCCCGAGCTTTTTATATCCTATGGTTGTGATTATATGGGCATTGGAAGAGCAAGCCGGCGTTTTGAAAGCGAATCCCTTATATTGATTAACGGAAGGTTTATGATGACAAGATTTTGCCGGTCTCGTTTGCAAATTCTTTGATACCCGTTGATTCAGGTTCAACCTTCTCCTTGCCAACAGTCAAGGATAATCGGGCACTCTCCCCTCCCTGAGCTTCCGCGCACGAGTAACAGATGTTGTGTAGCGACAGAACTAAAGACGTTCCGTGCGAACAGAAAAGAAAAAGTTCAGCCAAACAATCAGAAACCTGGAATTTTAATGAATTTTCTTTGACAATTTTACAGTGAACCTATGCTTTTATCCCTGGAAATCAGGACCTCCAAAATGCTTTGATTCTAAAATATAATCACTGACGTATGTATTCCATACATTGGTCAAAAATAATTTTCAAATACTAAAAGAGATGATACCTTTAGGTCATTAAGATCATTATATGTGTTCACTGAAGCTGATTATTAAAAGACTTGAAATTAAGATACTTAAGTATCTTTTTGTACAAGATAACCCTTAGAAATTAAAAGCACAAACTGTCATCGGCTTTAAGATTCAGATAAAAGCCGACACAGGGATTTTCGCCTCATATTGAGAGTAAATAACCAAGTTGGAAGAAGAGCCAGGACATATTGCCGGTCATCTCATCAGGGCTTTAAACAAAGCAGTCAGAGGTATTGCCCGTAAGGGGCTGATGCTCTCTGCGCTTTTGCTTTTCATGGGGGGGAGTGTTTGGGGGCAGTGTGAGGATTTTACCGGGAATGCTTCTTTAACAGTAGTGATATCATGTTATGGCGGCACTGCAACAGTAACATTAAGTGCTTCAGGAGGGACAGAACCATATATATACACTTTCAATGGAATAATTAATGCAACTGGCGTGTTCACAGGCATCACGGCTGGAACAGACTATACCTGGAGCATAACCGATGCCAATAACTGCGAACCGGTGACTAGTACTCTGACTGTCGCTCAGCCTTCTGCAGTAACAGGTTCTGCTGCAATAACCACGCCTATTAATTGCTTTGGAGGTACTGCTACCGTAACTCTTTCCGGTGATGGAGGAACAACTCCTCTATCATATACATTCAATGGAGTAACTAATGCAACTGGTGTGTTCACAGGCATCACGGCTAGAACAGACTATGCCTGGAGCATAACCGATGCCAATAACTGCGGACCGGTGACGGGAACATTGGATATTTCTGAACCACCAGCACTCCAAATCACACCCCAGCCTTTAGATCAAACAGACTGCTATGGAAATACAGTATCTTTTTCGGTTGGGGTAAGCGGTGCAGTGGGTGAGGTCTCATATCAATGGCAATCGATGCCACCAGGTGGTGGTACCTTTACGGATATTGATGGAGCTACTTATGCGACACTGACTATTCATCTTATTGGTGTTAATGGGCAAAATATACACGGTACTGAATATCAAGTGTTGGTTACTGATGACTGTGGAACAACTGTCTCTAATCATGCATCCTTATTAATAAATTCGATAACAAGGATAACGCCTGAAGTTGAAAACTCAATAATCTGCATTGGAGAGAATTTCACTTACGAGGTCTTCACGCTTGGAGATGTCGTTGGCTATCAGTGGCAGATGTTTGATGGCTCCAACTGGATTTCTATTCCAGAAGGAGGATCTTATTCTGGAACCCTTACCTCAAGCCTGTCAATTTCAAATGCGTCCACAGCTCAGACAGGATCCTACAGAGTATCTGTCACTTTTACAACCTTAAATCAACCTCCTTCTGATCCTACTTGTATTGAAACCAGCTTTACACGGGAGAGGAATCTCATTGTATTGGATCTTTCTGCAGTTATCTCCTCAACTAATGTAACCTGCAACGGCGCAGGCGACGGGATTATAACAATAAGTGACGCTGCTGGAGGGTACGGAACATACGAGTACTCTATAAATGGCGGTTCTACATGGCAAGCGTCTGGCAGCTTTACAGCTCTCACTCCAGGTAATTACAGTGTACAGATTCGTGATGCCTTACATACAGACTGTGTGACCATCCTAAACGCCGATTTGGCTATTACTCAGCCTGCTGCCCTCACTGCTACGGTAAATTCAACTAATGTAGCCTGCAACGGCGCAGGAAACGGGACAATAACAATAAGCGGCGCTGCAGGAGGATACGGAACATACGAGTATTCTATCAACGGCGGTTCTACATGGCAAGCGTCTGGCAGCTTTACTGCTCTCGCTCCAGGTAATTACAATGTACAGATTCGGGATGCCCTACATACAGACTGTGTGACCATCCTAAACGCCGATTTGGCTATTACACAGCCCGCTGCCTTGGAAATAATCGATATAAGCTCCAACTCCCCAATCTGTGCCACCAATACTCTTAATTTATT
>DIKJ01000024.1 GCA_002424525.1 Bacteroidales bacterium UBA5621
CTTCTCTCCTGAACAAGTAATACAAAAGTGCAATAGTGGCAAGATTTGTAAGAGTAGCCGTAAGCAGCCAGTATTTTTCAGATTTCTCCCATGAGTTCAGAAGCAATGCAATCAGGGCCTGGAATAAGAGGAATAGAACAAGCCTGCTTCCAAGCATTGGAAATATAAATCTGTTTGACAGGTTGTGAGGTTCTCCCGGCATGGAATTATTAATTAAAACTCATAAAAGTAATCAGAATATTTATTGACCGGGGCATCAAATCCCAAATTCATACAAGGCACTTTTTCACAGGAGGTCATAAGGATAAAAAATGTCATGACTATTTTCTTTATCCTGTTAAGATTAAATTAGTCAGGGTGCGGCCATAACAGTCCTGCCTCGACACGTCATATTCCAGCCTCACCTTTTGTCAGGAAAGCAGTCCGGTAAAAAAGCCTATGCCTGGAGCCTTTAATCTCCTACTTCTTTGGCTTTACACCGATCACGTTGGGGACGGGCCATGGATCGGGATTGCTGTCGTCCTCCAGATAGGAGGTTTCGTAACTGCCGAAAAGCTCCATCTCGAATTCGCCTGTGCGCAGGTAAAGCTGGGCTTCGGGTCCGCCTTCCAGATGCTGGGCCGCGACAATACCGATCCCGGATTCCAGTAATTCCCTGTTAAGCTGGTACATCGAAAAAGGTGATCTTGAATATATAAAAAGGATCCTTCCTTCCTTCGGATCGAAGGCAAGGAGTGATTTATAGTTGTTAAGACGACGGCTGTTGACATGCTCCCTGTATCTCAGGTAACCCGTATGGGTCGAGTTGTCAATATCGAACATGCCTGCGTTGGTAACGGCTGTAAGATTGTGGCTCTCGCTCCACTCGCGCGCTGTCTTCCCGAACCGGTCGCCGGTAAGACTCCTGCCGGTGAAGACCAGGTCCCACTGGTGCGGATCTAGGCGGACCACAGTAATCCGCGAATCGCCTTCTATGCTTTTCTGTTTTGCCATAATGATCCGGTACTCCATCCCCGGGGCGAGAAGAAGCCAGTCATCTGTCGGATGATTGACTGCAAGAATCATTGTTAACACTATGAGAGGCTGCATAATGACAATTTTGATTAATGTTTAAGATTCCTTTAACATAAAACGGCAGAATACCCGGGATGTTATATCAGAACTGTACAAAGGTACGACGGTACGATGGTACGACGGGGTTATGTTGTAGCGGAACACACCGCCTTCGCCCAACCTCCGCATAGCTATGGTTGGCAAAGCAAGGCTTCGGCGGTCGAAGGGCGTAACGGCCGAGGTTTTTATTTCCACAGTCCTTTTCCGGTTCGCCTGGCGCGTCTTTCGAGCTTTACAAATACATCGGCATACTTAACGTTTGGCGGAACGGTCATCACCATTCCGTAACCCTGTTTCAGAAGCTCAGCGTTGACAAATGTTCCGTCGGGGAGGTAAACATAGGCCAGTGTGCGGCCGTAACGGTCCTGCCTCCCCACGTCATAATCCAGCCTCACTTTCTGCCCCGAAAGAAGATCTGTCAAAAAATCCTTAGCCTCAAACCCGAAGTCGGATGCTTTTTTTAAACCGGTATTTCTCGTTTCCGGAGCGTCGACCCCGATGAGCCGGATAACGACACCCTTTTCACTGCCATCATCAGCGCGGAATGTATCGCCGTCGATTACGTTCACGACGGACATGAAAGAAGAAGGATCAGGTCTTTCCTTAAGGGGATGACATGCATTGCAGGAACAAAATATTATGATAAGCGGTATAATCCTGAATACGAGAGGCATAGTGGCCGGGTTTTGTGAATTTACAGTCTGACCTAAAGATAATTAAATTATCTGCTTGCCACTGGGGTATTCGAACTGTAAAAAGGTGCAAGTTGTCTTACTATTGAATGACAGCGAAGCCGGATGACGTCTGCCTGCCGGCGGACAAATGACCATTTAATGACCGAAGACGGAAGACGGAAGACCGAAGATCGAAGTAAGAAGGCTTGGCTGGCAAAGCCTGTACTTTGAGCTATTTCAGGAACTCCCCGTCATAATCCATCGCCGGGTCGAACCGGGAGAGGTCGATAACCCGGTGGAAGCCATAATTTCCGTTCTTGTGTGTGGCGGTACCAGCGTTGTAACAGCGTGGTATTCCCCATTTCCCGTGGATAACCTTAATGGCGTCCAGCCTGCTGCGATGGTAATGACCGAAAAGAAGAAGTTCGATCCTGTTTTCGATTATTTTCCTTAGATCCCTGCTGTCTTTCAGCTGTCTGCCGATCTTGAAGTCGAAGGGATGATGGTGAAGATAAACGACCTTCATCATTTTGGTTATTGCTGAATCGTTAATAGTCTCTTCGAGTCTCCCGAGCTGTTCCCTGCCGAGCTCGCCCTGGGCCAGGATCCTGTCGTGCCAGTTAAGCTCCTCCGCAGTGGAGTCCAGGCCGATGAAGGCTGTGCCGTGTATGATATCCACTTTTGGAAAAGTGATGTCAGAATCCCTGTAAAATCTTTCCTTGAAGAGTCTGACATTCCTTAAGTTGCCAATGGTCCCGGTACCATAGTCGTGATTGCCGGGGATGACCAGTACCCTGTATCCCAGGTCCACAAGTTCTTCGATAGAGAGGGCGGCCTCCTCCCTTTGTTCCGGTTTATTTGCATTATCTACTATGTCGCCTGTTATGATGACTACATAATCTTCGACAGGCTTCATCCGTGAACTTATATTCCTGATAATTGTGCGGAACCTTTCACCGCACTCTTTATGCCCGATATGAAGGTCGGACAGGTGGATTATCTTCATCGCTGCAGTTACTGTATTTATTACTCAATACTTATCCCTGGTCATCTCAGTGAGCAAAAGCCAGAACTTCATAACTTCATTTATCTGACTTTTTTACGGAGCCTGTTAACGGCGATTCCATATATTTTACGGGCTTATTGTTCTTTATTGCATACTCAATTTCCCTGGCGGTTGACTGTCCGATATATCCCCCGGGGTTTACAACGAAGATCTCATCTGCCATATCGATTTTTCGCAGATGCATATCATCGAGCATCTCCTTGGTGCCCTCGTCCCATACTTCATGATCACCCGAGTGACCGAACAATCCTACGCTTATTACAATGTTCCCTTCAAGAGTGAGGCGTTTCTGTTCGGCAAAGAACTCATCCCTGAATCTTGTACTGCCGCAAAGAGTTATTATTTTATATCCGGCCATATCCAAAGATAAGAAAAGAACAGATGGGATTCATAAGGCGGTAATTAACTTTATTTAACGGCAAATCAGTGAGCGGGAACTGTATTATTCAGACATGTCGAATCCGAAGCTCTTTTCCTTTTCCTTTTTCGCAGGAATGCCGAAGTTATAAAGTATGTTGATGCCGAAACGACGACTGTCTGAGTAGCGGCTGCCGTAACTGCTTATGCTTCCCTGGTTAAGCCGGAAATTG
>DIKJ01000087.1 GCA_002424525.1 Bacteroidales bacterium UBA5621
CATCAGGTATTACTCCTAATTCCTCCTGAATGACCTGGTGAAGACGGTAAGAAAGGTAAAGAGTTCCAGGCGTCCAAGAATCATCAATAACATCATCACAGCCTTGGCGAAGCCGTTGAAATGTGCAAAATTGCTCATGTTGCCTGAAGCATCAAGGCCGGGTCCAATGTTCGCGAGACATGTAGCACTGGCTCCTGCAGATTCAACAGCTGATATACCTGATATTTGCATTAAGAGACTGCCAGCCAGGAAAACCAACATGTAAAGTGAGATAAAAACGGTCACCTGGTTTACTACTCCTTCCGGCACAATCCTGCCGTTCAGTTTAATAGGAATAACGGCATTCGGATGCTGAATTTTTATGAAGGTATTCCTGAGGTTCTTCATTGATATAAGATGCCTGGCCATCTTAATTCCTCCTGTGGTTGAACCGGTGCAGCCACCTGAGAACATCAGAAGGAACATTATAACCACTCCAAATGAAGGGAATGCAGTATAATCAGTGGTTGCAAAACCGGAACATGAAATCTGTGAGGCGACCTGAAAAAAGGCATGTCTGAAGGATAAGGCAAAGTCCCTGTCTGTTTTAAAATAAAGGGTGAGTGTAACAATGACAACGCTCGCGGTAAGAAAGAAAATATAGAACCAGAATTCTTCATTTCGGAGCACCTTTTTGAAGTTTCCGACGAGAGTATAATAATATACAACATAGCTTGTGGCCCCAAGAATCATAAAGATAGCCGTGACATACTGTATGTAAGCGGAATACTCAGAAAGACTAAGATTTTTGGTTGAAAAGCCCCCCGTTGCCACTGTCCCGAATGAAGTACATACACTGTCGAACAGATTCATTCCGCCCACGGCAAGAAAGAAAATCTGAAACACCGTAAGACCGGCATAAATGATCAAAATACGGTATACTATTCCCTTTGTTTTAGGATGAATCCTTTCTTTCATTGAGGATTCGAGACTGAAAAGCTGGTACCCGGTTACCTTGAGCGATGGTAGTATAAGTATCACCAGCACTATTATCCCGATGCCGCCAATCCAGTGTGTCAGGCTTCTCCAGAAAAGAATAGAATAAGGGAGTATCTCAACATCCTCCAGTATTGATGCACCTGTTGTGGAAAAGCCTGATGCCGATTCAAAAAATGCGTCAATGAATGAAGGTATGGCCCTGCTTGTCAGATATGGCATGGTACCAACAAGTGAAAACAGCACCCATGCAATGGTTACAATCAAAAAAGTATCTCGGTTGCTTATTTGTCCGGGATCCGCTTTCCTTCCAATTACATAGAGAAAAAGGGAAATTAAGCCGCTTATGGCCGATGAAAAAAGGAATGGAAATACTGGTTCCCCGTTAATAAAAGCCACCGGCAGGCAGGTAAGGAAAGAACCGGCTTCAATCATAAGGATCGTGCTTAAAATTCCGGAGATACTCCGTGGATTAATCAGCCTCATTTGTGCCGTGCTCTTTAACGGCACAAAATTGAGCTATAAACCATAAGCATAAAGTAAAGATTAGCAGGGCGGATATAAAGATTTTGTAAAGAACCTGTTGATACAGCCAGAAGCTCCCCGGGCATTTTATATGAAGGCACTGACCAATCCGGGCAGGCCTTGAAAAATCAGTTACCAAATCTGTATCCTATACCCGATTCTGTTATCAGAAGAACGGGATTTGCCGGATTGTCTTCTATCTTTTTCCTGAGCTGTGCTATAAAGACTCTGAGATACTGGGTCTGTTCCAGATAGCCGTACCCCCATACCTCCTTCAGAATGAACTGATGCGTTAGTACACGGCCGCTGTTTTTAGCCAGCAGGGCCAGCAATGAAAACTCGGTTGAGGTAAGTTTTACTATGTCCCCGCTTTTGCGGACTACATGGTTGATCATATCAATGCTAAGGTCACCAAATTCCAGTGACGGAGTATCCTTCCTCTCTTCACCTGACCTTATTGCCACACGGATCCTGGCGATCAGCTCTCCGCTGCGGAATGGCTTCGTAAGGTAATCATTTGCTCCTTTATCGAGAGCATTTACAATGTCTTCCTCCGAATTGCGGACTGACAAAATGATGATCGGTTTGGTATACCATTCCCTGAGCCTGACCAGCAACTCCAGACCATCCATATCAGGTAATCCAAGGTCAAGAAGTATTAAGTCAGGATGATGCGTCGCAGCTGCTACCAGTCCCTGTTTGCCGTTCTCTGCAAAGAAGGTGTTAAATTCATAAGCCGACAGAGAGATCTCCAGAAGGCGGCGTATCTGAACCTCATCATCAATGATCAGAATGTTCATGTTCTCTTTCATTCCACCAGTTTAAATTCTTTCAAATCGGGAATATCCGACGGGATGATAATTGTAAATACAGCCCCGCCTGTAAGTCCGTTTTCAACATTGACTGTCCCGCTGTGTGATTCAACCAGACCTCTTACAATTGACAATCCTAACCCTAAACCTCCGGATTTTGTGCCATCCACCCTGAAAAACTTATCAAACACATTTGGCAGGGCTTCAGGGGGAAATCCCGCACCGCTGTCTGAGACAACCAGTACGAAATTTCCGCTTGAATATGAAGCTTCCAGCCTTATCTCCCTTGAACCCGAGGAGTGCTGGCACGAGTTCAGCAGGAGGTTGTAAAGCACATGCTCCATAAGGCCAAAGTCAATTTTAACCAATGGCATATCCCCGGGAATTACCGTGACAAGATTAAACTGTTCAAGCTCCTGTTTCAGGTTTTGGGTTACTTTGTTGACGAGATCATTGACATCACACCAGTCGGGCCGCAGAGAGATTTTGCCACTTTCAAGGCGAGACATGCTCAGTAGATTTTCAATCAGGTGGTTAAGTCGTGCTGATGCCTTGAAAATTTCATTGTATAATTCTTCCCTGTTCTTTTCCGATGTCTGTGAGATCAGTAATGTGTCGGAAGCGCCCATGATTGTTGCTATTGGTATCCTGAATTCATGCGAGATCAAATTGAACAGGGTATTATATAATTTGTCTGACTCATCAAGAATGCGGGCTTTCACCGCCATCTCTCCCAGGAACTCACGTTCAAGGGCGTTGGAAATCTGCGTAAAACAGGTTTCCCTGAACGCAATCCTGTTTTTGTATGCCGTTTCATCAATTCTGAAGGCTATCACCCCCGGATTCAGCCTGGCTCCGGTTAACGGATGGTATGTAAGACCGGCTTCACTGAATAAACCTGTGTATCGGCCTGCCTTTTCGGAATTTGTGAATACCTGTTCAACAATATCCCTTTCTATCATCGGCGGATTCTTCTCATCAAGAGGACGTGCAATCAGGTCGAGTCTGTTGTTGCCATCCTGAAGAATGAACCAGGAATCAGCATCAAAATGATTCCTGAAATCATTGCGGGCCACCTCAAGGACTTTTTCTATTCCCCTGGCCTTGGAGAGCTTTTCGGTAAGAAGAAACAAGGCATTCGTCTGGCTTTCCCTGTCCCTGACAAGCCTCTCCTGCCT
>DIKJ01000193.1:0-8964 GCA_002424525.1 Bacteroidales bacterium UBA5621
ACGGCGCTGGTATTGATTGAAACAACCGTGGCTCCGGGTACGACAGAACAGGTTGCATACCCGATTATGAAAAAAGCATTCCGTAAACGGGGTATTGAGTCGGATCCCTTACTTGCGCACAGTTATGAGCGAGTGATGCCGGGACGCAATTACGTCGCAAGCATTCGGGATTTCTGGAGGGTTTGCAGCGGCATCAACGAAGAGGCAAAAAAGCGGGTGGTAAAATTCCTGAATGAAGTTCTGAATACAGATAAATTTCCACTGACTGTAATGGATCGGCCAATTGAGTCGGAAACAGCCAAGATAGTTGAAAACAGTTACAGGGCGACTATTCTTGCTTTCCTTGATGAATGGAGCCTTTTTGCTGAACGGAACGGTGTTGACCTGGTAAAGGTTATCAAAGCCATAAAGGTACGCCCGACGCACAGCAACATCATTTTTCCGGGACCCGGAATAGGGGGGTACTGTCTTCCCAAGGACGGTGGCCTGGGGGTTTGGGCTTACAAGCATATACTTGGTTTTGAGGATGATATCTTTAAGATCACACCCCTGGCCATAGATATTAATGATACCCGCGGTCTGCATGTCGGTCAGCTTGTACGTGATGCTCTCCGCAACATGGGTCAGCCGATAGCATCATCTGATGTTCTGGTGCTGGGTGCGGCTTATCGTGAGGACGTAGGGGATACCCGCTACAGTGGTTCGGAGATCGTGATCCGGAAGCTTGCCGAGATGGGTGCCGAGATCAGGGTGCATGACCCGTATGTTGAGCACTGGTGGGAATTTGAGCAGCAGGATACATATCCGGGTGAAGGACAAAGCAAGTCCCAGTTCTTCCGCAATCAGGAAAAACTGAAGGAGATACGTATTGAGCAGGATCTGAACAAGGCGCTTGAGGGTGCTGAGGCTATTGTCTTTGCAGTTCCTCATAAGGCATATCTGGATCTTGATCCCGATGAGGTCGTAAGAACCATCGGTCAGCCTGCTGCAATAATTGATTGCTTCGGTATACTATCGGATGATAAAATAAAGCGATATTTTCAGCTTGGCTGTGAGGTTAAGGGACTTGGCCGCGGACACATTCAGAGGATAAAGGAAGAAACGCGGAAAGGATGATCTTGTTACTGGTTACTGGTTACTGGTTACTGTCCGCCTTCGCCGCCACCCTCGCTAAAGCTACGGTGGCCAAAGGAGGCATCGGCGGGTAAAAGTTGCTGGTTGCAAGAGGTGAAAAAAATTATCGAAAATTTGATTTGACATAAAATCGTACCGATATGATCCTGGCGGCTCATATCTGAAATTATGTCAATTAGCGGAGCTAAGCGCAAGTTTCCGGACAAATGAGGACGCGGATTGTTTTTCCTATAATTAATATTATGTCAAATAGGATATATACTTATACAGGAATACAGGAAATATCTTCTCCCCCCTTGAAACTGCTCTGCGGCGGCCTCTATGCCGTAACACCTTAACATCGCAACGCCCCTCTTTATATTCCCAGAGAAATTCCTATCTGCTCCGTTGAAGTATCGTCAAGTATTGGAAGGCTTGGAAGAGCAAACAGATCGGTTCCTGTATTGGTTATCGCGCCATATTTTGAAGTTCTGATAAACCTGTAACCGTTACGGCTGGCAGCGGCAATGATCAGCGGATCACCGTAGCCGTCACCAAATGGAAGAGCCAGCGCACTTACTTCAGCCGGAACATGGCTCCTGATGATATTTCTTGAGACTCCCAGCTCATAATCCAGAAATAGATTGTACTCTTGTTCAGTGGAAAAGCTGTTCCTGCGGGCAAGAAGAAAAGGATGAGAATAAGAATGAGATCCGAATGTGAAGGGTCTGATGCCACCTTCAAGAACATAATTAGACATTTGTTCAATTTCCTGCCACGAAAGAAAAGAATCTCTGCCGATCATGTTCACCCAGAGGAAAAAGGTTGCTTTCATATTGTATTTGAGCAGCAATGGTCGCGCCAGCGAGAACCAGGAATAATCACCATCGTCGAATGTTATTATTGCGCAGTTGTTTGCCGGCATTTTGCCTGAAGACATAAGAACCTCAAGCTCATCAAAGCTTATAACCCTTACATTATTTTCTTTAAGGAACTTAAGGTCCGATTCAAAATCATCTGCACTCCTCTCATATAGGTTGGCCGGCTCACCCGGTGAAATCCGGTGATACATCAGGATCAGGATTTTACCCTCCGATTGTGGTCCGGGATCCTCATTCTTTTTACAGCCGAATGCTGATAATACAATGATAATCAAATATATACATACCTTCTTCATGTATACTCAGATTTATTCAGATAACACTCTCCTCCCCTGCCAGAAACAAAAAAGCCCTTCCATTTTTCGAAGGGCTTTTTAATGGCTTATTCTTTATAATGTTGATCTTATTGCTGTTCGAGCTTCTCCAGCTGAGCCCTTATCGCATTATACTTATCGGTCTGCTGGAGTCTGTAATAGAGTTCTCTGAGGCTCCTCAACGCGTAAATGTCATTGGGTTTCAGTTCATTGGCCCTTTCCATATATGGAAGTGCTTTTGCGAATACCACCATAGCCTCGTCGATTGCGGCGCTGTATTTATTAACATCCATTATTTCGTTGGCTTTAACGAACATATCCGATGCCTTGTTAATATAAGCGGCCCCCAGTCCATACTGGTTGTCATACAAGTCAGAATTAAGCTCAACCGATCTGGTGAGATTGGTTATGGCTTCGTCGAATTTTTCATTATTAAGGTAAATGATCCCTTCAGCAAAATAGAGGCTAAAGTTGTCAGGGTCCCTTTCTTTAGCTACGACCAGATACTTCAGGGCTTCATCGTCCTTGCCGCTCTTGATATAGAGATCAATAAGATTCAGGGTCACGTTCGGATCGTCCGGGAATTTTTCATTGAGACCCATCAGGATCGATTCTGCCTTAATTGTGTCACCAAGTCCGAGATAACTCTCATATATCTGATAATACGGATTGATTCCCTGGTAGCCCATTTCTGCGCATGTCTCAAAGTATTTTATGGCCTCGTTGTATTTTCCGCAGTTCACTGCAGCCAATCCTGCATTGTAATACATACCTGTATCGACGGCTCCGGCATATTTATCGCTTTCGGTGATTTTAATCTGTGTCTCGAATGATTTAAGTGCACCTTCGAAATCCTGCTGTTCAAACTGGGTGCTGCCCTGTGTAAAGAGGTCGAGCGCCAGGGAATTATAAACCATATTGGTTATAATCCGCTTTTTTATGGCTCCTTTGGGATCGAGCTCTATCGCTTTCTCATAAGCTGCATATGCTGACTGAAGCGGACTGGGGCAAAAATCCTTGAATTTTGGATTATCTGTCTGAAAGACTGCCTGACAGAATTTACCCTGTGCAAAATAGGTATTGAACCAGTCTTTCGACTTGTCGTGTGTTTTAGCCTGATCGAGGGCATCCTTTGCCTTATCGAGGGCACCCTGTTCAATGAAGCTCAGAGCGGCGGTTACTTTTCCTCTCTGGGCCATTGCTCCGAAAGAGATACTTATTGCTGCAAGCAGCACAAAAAACTTTTTCATGATTATGAATCTGTATTTAATTAATTTATCAATAAAAATTTTGCCAAATTTAAGACATTACTTATTAAACTTCAAATTCTTTGCCAATTTCCTCATCATTATTCTTGTTTTCATCCTGATTTTCATCGTTAACCTCCCCTTCATCCTCATTTACAAGCACACAGGCTACCGATGCAATTATGTCATTTTCCCTTAAATTAATCAGTCTGACACCCTGGGTGGCTCTTCCCATCACCCTCAGGGCAGAGACTGAGCTTCTTAGTATGTTACCCGATTGGGTTATTATCATAAGGTCGTGGTTGTCAGTTACGTCCTTCAGAGCTATCAACGACCCGGTTTTTTCGGTAACGTTGATAGTCTTAACGCCTTTGCCTCCCCTGTTAGTTATCCTGTACTCATCAATATCGGATCTTTTACCGTATCCTTTTTCTGCAACAACGAGTATATCTTTTTCCTTGTTCTCGACAGTGACCATACCCACAACAAAATCTGTTTTTTCACTTGCGAGTTTGATTCCTCTCACACCCGAGGCTGTCCGCCCCATAGGTCTGACTGCCTTTTCAGGGAACCGTATGGCACGACCCGATTTTACAGCGAGCATTATCTGATGCATTCCGTTAGTCAGCCGGGCTTCAAGCAGTTCGTCCCCGTCTCTCACCGTAATGGCATTGACTCCGTTTATTCTTGGCCTTGAATAAGCTTCGAGTGAAGTCTTCTTAATGATTCCTTTTTTGGTGCAGAGCACGATGAAATTGTTGTTAATGTATTCAGGATCATTAAGATTCTTCACATTAATAAATGCTCTTACACTGTCGTCAGGCTCAATATTGATAAGGTTCTGCATAGCCCTTCCCTTTGAGGTACGCGACCCTTCGGGGATGTTATATACTTTCAGCCAGTAACATTTCCCGTTCCTGGTAAAGAAGAGCATGTTGTTATGCATTGTAGCGATATAGAGATGCTCTATAAAATCTTCCTCCCTCGTTGATCCTCCCCTTGCTCCGGTACCTCCCCTGTTCTGCCGCCTGAAATCCGTGAGAGGTGTTCTCTTAATATATCCCATGTGCGAAATGGTAATAACCATCTCATCGTCGGCATAAAAATCTTCAGGATTGAATTCTCCTTCGTCAGGCACAATTTCTGTGCGTCTCTTATCTCCGAATTTTTGTTTTATCTCTGTCAGTTCGTCCTTTATGATCTTCATCTGCAGTTCAACGCTTGCCAGAACGCTTCTGAGGTAACTGATAAGCTCCATTACTTCACTGTACTCAGCTCTCAGCTTCTCCTGCTCGAGACCTGTAAGCTGACGGAGACGCATATCGACAATTGCCCTTGACTGGATTTCCGAGAGGCCGAACCTTTCCATCAGGCGCTCCCTCGCCTGATCAGGGTTCGCGGATGATTTGATTATCGCTATGACTTCATCAATATTGTCACTGGCAATTATCAGACCTTCAAGTATATGAGCTCTTTTTTCCGCCTGATCCAGATCAAATTTGGTCCTCCGTACGACGACCTCATGACGATGTTTTACGAAATGTTCTATTAAGTCCTTGGTGTTCAGTGTTTTGGGACGACCTTTGACGAGGGCTATATTATTTACGTTATATGAAGTCTGGAAAGATGATAATTTATACAGGTTATTCAGTACGACACTGGCACTCGCGTCTTTTTTCAGAATAACGACTATCCGCATTCCGTTACGGTCAGACTCATCGTTGATATATGAAATTCCCTCAAGCCTCTTTTCGTTTATCAGATCAGCGATTTTCCGAATCATCTCGGCCTTGTTGACCATGTAGGGTATCTCGGTGACAATTATGCATTCACGACCTGAGTGAGTAAGTTCAATTTCGGTCTTTGCCCTTACGACAATCCGTCCCCTTCCGGTTTCGCACGCATCCCTTATCCCCTGCTCGCCATATATAATGCCTCCCGTGGGGAAGTCAGGTCCTTTGATGTATTGCAGCAGTTCTCCCGGTGTGATATCGTTTTTCTCAATGTAGGCTATTGTTGCGTCAATTATCTCCGAAAGATTATGAGGAGGCATATTGGTTGCCATACCGACCGCAATTCCCGAAGCGCCGTTTACAAGAAGATTGGGTATCCTGTTGGGGAGCACTACGGGTTCAGAGAGGGTATCGTCGAAGTTAAGCTGAAAATCAACTGTCTCCTTATCAATGTCCGAGAGCATCTCCTCTGCAATTTTCCGGAGCCTGGCCTCGGTGTATCTCATTGCGGCAGGACTGTCGCCATCGACCGACCCGAAATTTCCCTGGCCGTCAACAAGGGGATACCGCAACGACCATTCCTGGGCCATCCTGACCATAGCTTCATATACGGATGAGTCGCCATGGGGGTGATATTTTCCCAGCACCTCCCCCACTATCCTCGCCGACTTCTTGTATGATCTGTTTGAGAGCACCCCGAGTTCAGACATTCCGAACAGAACTCGGCGATGGACGGGTTTCAGCCCGTCCCTTACATCAGGTAATGCCCTCGACACAATTACCGACATCGAATAATCGATGTAGGCTGACTTCATCTCCTCCTCAATGTTGACCTTTACAATTCTCTCTCTCTCCGACATAACAGATTAATAATTAAATACATACAATTTCCCGGACGTTTCATGGTTCAGAAATACGAAAATAGTGATTATTTACGTACTTTTAACCGCCTGACATAGTGAATTTTTAACATTAATTGTTTATAACTGGGCACGAAAATTGCCATACCATAATTGTGTATGATATAACTTTGAAAATTATGTTACCTGTATTTTTGTCGTATCTCGTCTGACAATATGGCTGATATCAGGTAGCTTTATAAAAATATAAAATCAGAAGATGGATTCACAGTTTTCACAGAGGGTAAAAGATATTCTAAGTTACAGCAAGGAAGAGGCTATAAGGCTGGGTAACAGTCATATAAGCCCAGAGCATCTGTTTCTTGGTATTTTGCGTGACGGAGAGGGAGTTGCGGTTGAGATCCTGATCAACCAGGGAATTGACCTGCTTGTGCTTAAGGGATCGCTTGAGAAAAGCATCAGGGTGGAGAATCCCGTACCTGTGGCTGATCATGAAGTCACACCGCTTCTGAGAAGTACCGAAAGAATTCTCAAGCTGGTTTACCTCGAAGCTAAAGCCCTGAAAAGCAAAACTATCGATTCGGAGCATCTTTTGCTTGCCATTCTTAAGGACGAGAATGCGCTTGTTACCCGCTTCCTAACCGAGCTGGATGTTGATTATCAGTCGGTAAAACGGGCAGTCGAGGCGGAATCCCCTATTGCGAGAGCTGATTACCCGCGTGACGAGGACGATGAAGGAATCGGTCCCGGCGGCCAGGGTAAGGGACAACAGCCATTCCCTCCCTCCTCTTCGGCAAAACCATCCTCCGACACACCCGTGCTCGATAATTTTGGTATTGACCTCACCAAGGCAGCAGAGGAAGGCCGGCTTGACCCTATCGTAGGCCGTGAGCGGGAAATAGAGAGGCTGGCGCAGATATTATCGCGCAGAAAAAAGAATAATCCCGTTCTGATAGGTGAACCGGGAGTAGGCAAATCTGCCATTGCGGAAGGCCTTGCTCTCCGAATCACCAAAAGAAATGTTTCGAGGGTTCTTTTCAACAAAAGGGTTGTTGCTCTCGATCTGGCTTCAATTGTGGCCGGCACCAAATACAGGGGCCAGTTTGAGGAAAGGATGAAAGCCATCCTTAATGAGCTCTCCAAGAATGACAACATAATTCTTTTCATTGATGAGATCCATACCATTGTAGGCGCAGGTGGTGCAACAGGCTCCCTGGATGCAGCCAACATGCTGAAGCCTGCGCTGGCAAGAGGTGAGATACAGTGCATCGGTGCCACTACCCTCGACGAGTACCGGCAACATATTGAGAAGGACGGAGCTCTGGAAAGAAGGTTCCAGAAAGTTATAGTAGAACCCACATCGATTGATGAGACTATCCATATCCTTCATAATATAAAGGAGAGATATGAAGAGCATCATAACGTTATCTACACCGACGATGCTATTGATGCATGCGTGAAGCTGACCAACAGGTACATCTCCGACAGGCATCTTCCCGATAAGGCGATTGACGCACTTGATGAGTCAGGCTCAAGGGTTCATATCTCAAATATTATAGTTCCGGAGAAGATCCTTTCGCTCGAGCAGCAGCTTGAGGACACAAAGAAGGAGAAGATGATGGCTGTAAGGAACCAGAACTTTGAGAAGGCTGCAAGCTTCCGCGACCGGGAAAAAGACCTGCTGGATCTGATCGACCAGGAGAAGAAAAAATGGGAAAAAGAGCTGGCAGTCAACCGCGAGACTGTCGATGCGGAGAAAGTGGCTGAAGTTGTTGCGATGATGACAGGGGTCCCTGTTCAGAGAATTGCACAGACAGAGGGAACAAGGCTCCTTAAGATGGCAGATGAACTCAGCGGAAGCGTTATCGGCCAGAACGAAGCGATTCTGAAAGTCGTTAAATGCATCCAGAGGAACAGGGCCGGGTTGAAAGATCCCAACAAACCTATTGGGACATTCATTTTCCTCGGTCCGACTGGTGTCGGAAAGACCCAGCTGGCCAAGGTCCTGGCAAAATTCCTTTTTGATACTACGGATAATCTTGTCAGGATTGATATGAGCGAATACATGGAGAAATTTTCTGTCTCAAGGCTCGTCGGAGCTCCTCCGGGATACGTTGGGTATGAAGAGGGTGGCCAGCTGACAGAGAAAGTCAGGAGAAAACCCTACTCCGTTGTCCTTCTCGATGAGATAGAAAAAGCACATCCCGATGTGTTCCATATACTCCTACAGGTTCTTGATGAAGGCCAACTGACTGACAGTCTTGGCCGGAGAGTTGATTTCAGGAATACAATTGTTATTCTTACTTCAAATATCGGGACCAGACAGATCGCAGAATTCGGTCACGGTATCGGATTTGATACGGCAGCAAAAAAAGCGACCCGGGATGAGCAGACGAAGAGCATCCTCCAGAAAGCACTGCAGAAGACCTTCGCACCCGAATTCCTTAACAGGGTGGATGACGTTATTATGTTCAACTCGCTGGGTAAGGAGGAGATAAACAAAATAATCGACCTTGAGCTTAAAGGATTATACGAGAGGGTCAACTCTCTTGGGTACCAGCTTAAGATAGCTCCCGCCGCCAGGGATTTCATAGCCGAAAGAGGCTTTGACGCGAACTACGGGGCACGTCCGCTGAAAAGGGCAATACAGAAATATCTCGAAGATCCCATGGCAGAGGTGCTTATAAAAGCGGAATTACTGGAAGGCGAGACTATAAGTGTGACATTCAACGCCGAGAAATCCGAGATAAAGATAAAGATCCTTAAGAAGAGTGAAAAGGCTGAAAAGGGCGAACAGGGTGAACAGGGTGAACAGG
>DIKJ01000193.1:9023-22510 GCA_002424525.1 Bacteroidales bacterium UBA5621
CTGCCGGAACTTTCCCGGTTCAAGATGGTAGTATGAAGGGATAAGGACCTCCTGGTCTACTTCCGGAGAATCGTGTTCCGTTCTTCCTGTATAGTACTCCCCTTCCTTTCTGTCGATAATTGTTTTAAGAACCTTTCCGACCTTTACCCTGTTGAGCTCGAGTGATATATTTTGCTGGATCAACATCAGTTCCGAGACCCTCTCCTCTTTTACCTCTTCATGTATTTCATCCTTATAATTGTCGCCTGCCCAGGTATCCTCTTCGTGCGAATATGCGAATACCCCGAGCCTGTCGAACCTGAAATCTGATATGAACTCCCTCAGTTCGTTGAACTCGGCTTTCGTTTCTCCCGGATGTCCGGCGATAAGCGTGGTTCTCAGGGTAACACCCGGAATTTTCTCTCTGAGTTCTGAAAGAAGGATTTCAGTCTGCTTCCTGTTGTGTGATCTTTTCATCAGCTTAAGCATTTTGTCGCTGATATGCTGTATGGGAAGGTCGATATAATTGCAGACCTTTTCATTATCCCTGATGACCGGTATCAGCTTCTGAGGGAAATCTGCAGGGTACAGGTAATGAAGCCTGATCCACTCAAGCGACTCAATATTTACCAGTTCACGAATCAGCTCCGGCAGTTTTCTCTTCCTGTAAAGATCGAGGCCATAATAACTGAGATCCTGTGCTATGAGTATGAGTTCCCCGACCCCTTTCGCGGCAAGTATGTTTGCTTCTTCAAGGATCGTCTCCAGAGGTTTTGAAACATATCTGCCCCTTATCATCGGGATAGCGCAGAAAGCGCAGGTTCTGTCACAACCTTCAGATATTTTCAAATAGGCGTAGTGAGCAGGCCCTGTAAGCTCCCGGTCTGAAAGAAGCTCTCCCTGCAGGTTTATTCCCAGCTCATTCAGGATTCCATTTATATCGTTTACCCCGAAGTATTGATCCACCTCCGGTATTTCCTTCCTGAGAGCCGTCATATATCTTTCTGCCAGACAACCCATTACGTAAAGATTGCCGATCTGCCCCGCCTCCTTTGCCTTAACGAATCTCATAATGGTGTCGATGGATTCTTCCTTCGCATCATTTATAAATCCGCAGGTATTTATTATTACGTGACCGGGAACTATTTCACCGGCGTCGTGACTGATGCTGTATCCTCCTGCCCGGATCTGTTTGATGAGCTTCTCCGAGTCTGCAACATTTTTTGAGCAGCCCAGGGTTACAATATTAATATGCCTGCCTTTCATCCGGATCTCTTGCAAGAAAAAATGAAGGTTTTTGTTTAGTTCCCGGAGGAGAAGAGGGAATCGACGAATTCGTTACGGTTGAATATCTGGAGATCATCGAGCTTTTCGCCTATGCCGATATATCTGACCGGGATCCTGAACTGGTCGGAGATGCCGATCACCACACCTCCTTTGGCGGTACCGTCAAGCTTGGTTATTGCCAGGGCTGTGACATCCGTTGAGGCGGTGAACTGCTTTGCCTGTTCAAACGCGTTCTGTCCGGTGGAGCCGTCCAGTACAAGCAGTACTTCATGGGGTGCATCAGGTAATACCTTTTCAATCACCCGTTTGATCTTGGATAGTTCCGACATGAGGTTGATCTTATTATGCAGGCGTCCTGCTGTATCGATGATAACGACATCATAGCCTCCTGCCACACCGGATTTTACAGAATCGAAAGCGACTGAGGCAGGATCGGACCCCATTTTCTGTTTAACGACCGGCACCCCTGCCCTGTCGGCCCAGATCTGGAGCTGATCGATTGCTGCAGCCCTGAAAGTGTCGGCTGCGCCCAGTAAAACCTTTTTGCCTGCAATCTTGTACTGGTGTGCCAGTTTGGCTATGGTGGTCGTTTTGCCGGAGCCATTAACACCTACAACCATAATAACATAGGGAACAGATTTCAGGGGTGAGGAAAAATCGGATTCCTGCCCGCTGGCATTCTGCTCAAGAAGTGCGGTGATCTCTTCTTTCAGAATGACATTTAATTCATTAGTATTAAGATATTTATCTTTTGCCACCCGCGATTCGATCCTTTCGATTATCCTCAGGGTAGTTTCAACCCCTACATCAGAAGAGACAAGGACCTCTTCAAGATTGTCAAGCACATCGTCATCAACCTTTGATTTACCTGCCACTGCTCTTGACAACCGCGTGAGAAGGTTCTCCTTGGTTTTTTCAAGCCCTTTCTCAAGGCTGACCTTTTTCTCTTTTGATGCAAATCCAAACCAGCCCATATCGGTGTTATCTGATTTTGAAATCCAAAGATAAAAAAAGCTTTCTTCAGGAAAGAAGAAAGCCAATCATATCTTCAAAGGGTTAATAATGTTATTTCCGGGTGAAAAAATCCTTGATATGATCATTATGAACGATCTCTTCCTTGAACAGGTACGCACCGGTTTTCCCGGATTTTGTCATTTTGATGCATTTGGTAAACAGCTTGCCCGTTCCTGTCTTCAGTGTTGCAACAACCTTCTTTGCCATTTTATATCTCTTTTACTTTATTTCCTTGTGAACTGTATGTCTCTTCAGAATGGGATTATATTTCTTCCTCTCAAGCCGGTCAGGAGTATTCTTCCGGTTCTTGGTTGTGATATACCTGGAAGTCCCTGGTTTGCCGCTCTCCTTGTGTTCAGTGCACTCCAGAATAACCTGTAGTCTGTTCCCTTTAGCCTTCTTTGCCATTTTGTATTATGTTTTTAATAATTCAGGATGTAACCTTTTTCCTTAGCTTCCTTAAGAACCGGAATAAGTCCTTTCTTGCCAATCAGTCGTATACCGGCGGCTGAAATTTTAAGGGAGATCCATCTCTCCTCTTCTGGGAGGTAATATTTCTTTTTGAAAAGATTCGGGTAAAATCTCCTCTTAGTCCTTCTTTTTGAGTGAGAAACGTTGTTCCCGACCATCGCCCTTTTCCCTGTGACCTGACAAATCTTTGACATCGGTATATCTTTTTACTTCCTGTTTAAATTTCTCTTTTTAAAATGAAGCGCAAAATACGTGATTTTTATTTGATTAACCAAAAATTAAGATCAAATTTTTTCAACATGCCTGTTAAATTCCTGTCAGAGGCTTTTTATCTGCCTTCTGAGCAGGTTGAGTGCAGCCAGTGAGAATCTCTCAATATTGACATGTCTTTCCCTGCCGAGGGTATGTTTCTCTGTGGCTGTTCTGTTCTCTGATGCTACGGCAATCCACACGGTTCCTACAGGTTTTTCGGGAGTTCCTCCGCCGGGTCCCGCGATCCCCGAAATTGCGACGGCGAGATCCGTTCCGAGAAGTCTCCTTACTCCTTCCGCCATGCTTCTGACGGACTCTTCGCTCACGGCTCCCTTTTCCCTGATCAGCTCCTCAGGAACACCAAGGATCCCGGTTTTTACACTGTTATTATAAGCTATTACAGAACCTTTGAAATAGTCAGAACTGCCGGGAACTGAGGTTATGAGACCGGCGATCCTTCCCCCTGTACAGCTTTCGGCTGTTGAGAGTGTCAGGTTCTTTTCCCTGAGCAGTAGGCCAGTTACCTTCTCAAGGGGCTCTTCATTTTCCGAAAAAATGAGGTCCGGGATAAGTTTGCGAAGTTCACCCACCTGCTCTTCTACCTGGCGGGCAAGAGATCCGGCATCTTTTCCGGTAGCAGTGAGCCTCAGTTTTATTACTCCGTAGCACGGGAGATAAGCCAGTCGGATATTCCCGGGGAGTGACGCTTCGAAACCGGCCAGCGTTTCGGCCAGTTTTGCCTCGAATGTTCCGTAGGTCATTATGGTTCTGTGTATTATAACCTGGGTCGTGAACCTGCTTTTCAAAGCAGGCATAACATGCTCACTCATAATATACTTCATTTCTGCAGGGACACCCGGCATTGAAACAAAGATCGTCCCGTCCTTCTCGAACCACATGCCGGGGGCGGTACCCATTTTGTTTTCAAGGATGGTGCAGGATTCCGGCACGTCGGCCTGTCTGCGGTTATTATCGTTCATGGGGTAGCCCCGGCGTTTCACCATCTCTTCAATCATTTCCAGTATTTCCCTGTTGGTTACCAGCCTGGTATTGAAGAATTCGCAGAGAGCAGGTTTGGTAATGTCATCGCTGGTCGGCCCCAGTCCCCCGGTTACCAGGACCACATCGGACCTGCCCGCAACCTGGCTGAGGGCACTTATAATGTCCTCGTGCCTGTCGTGAACGGATACTCTTCTTTGAACATCAAACCCGGCCTTGCTCAGCTCCGCTCCTATCCATGCGGAGTTGGTATCGACAGTCTGGCCGATGAGGATTTCATCCCCTATGGTTAATATTTCAGCTCTCATAATAATTGATTGTAACTGGATCACAAAATTAAGCTTTATGGATCAATTGCAGTTAATCCTTTAAGAAAAGAGATCCCCGAACGCAAATACAGACCAGAAGTGGTTTAAACTCCGGATTGCAAAGTGTTGTTGCCGGATTGCACCGTTCGTTGTTAAGAATAACCATGAGCCTTTAGACGTAAAGACGTATTCGTGATTTTTTAATATCTTTACTGGAAAATAGATAAATGAGAAGAAAAGTTTACAGGATCTCTTGTTTTGCAGCAATTTTTCTTTTCACCATTGTTTCATGCGTGAAGGATGGTTTCGGCCCGTTCCCTGCAGACGTGAGTTTTAATATCAGTGGCAGGCTGCTCGAGGGAAGAAGGATCAGCTGTATTGATATAGACAAAAAGGGAAATTATTGTATAGGTTCTGAATCGGATCTCTTCTATTTTAACAATGGTCGCCAGGATCTGTACAGGCTTGATCATCCGGTGCTGGATGTTGCGATTGCTGAGGATGCGAGTGTCTGGATAGGAACAAATGGCGGTGGTCTGGGTCACCTGACCGGCAAGGGTATTACATGGTACACCAAAGCCAATTCAGGTTTGCCGAGGGATTATATCAGGCATGTCGAGCTTGCTCCCGACGGCACGGTATGGTTTTCAAGCTGTGCCCACCAGCTTGGAGGACTTGGAGTTTTTGACGGGTGGAAGTTCAGTTTTTTTACGCCGGAAAACTCACCACTAAATCAGAATGTCATACAGGATATTAACATTGACAGGGATGGAGTTGTCTATATCGCCACAGCCGGAACAGTAGGCAGATCTAATATTTACCGCATCAGGGACAAGAAATGGGATTGTCTGGGCGACGAAGAAGGTATGTTTTACTGGATCTTCTCTTTCACGGTTTCGCCTACCGGAACCATTTACGTTATTGAGGATTTCTCATTGTCGTCCTATTTCTGCGGGTCCAATAACCTATGGGAATTAAGCAATAACCGATGGAGCAAGATTGAAACTGATGATGTTACAATAAGTGGTTTTTTCTCCCAGGTAATTGCCGATCAGAGAGGCTTCTGCTGGATTCCCGGTTATGATGATAATACCCCCGTATTGTATGTTTACAATGGGAACACGTGGATCAGCTCGCCGGCTGACACCTTTCCCGGTGACTTTTTTACATGCATGGAAGTGGATTACGACAATAATATCTGGCTGGGAACTTATTCAAACGGTGTTTTCATATTAAGACAATAATATTAAAGGAATGAAGAAGATCGTCATACTTTCGTTTATTTTGTTTACAACAGCTGTCGCATCTGTAGCCCAGCTGGCTGTCGGATACAATACTGACGGGAATACCCTGACTCTTTCGACGAATCCCGAAAACAGGATATGGGGTGAGTTCCGGGTCAACACAAAAGCTTACAATCAGGCTGGCTGGTCATATAATGACCGGGGCATTACGCAGGCCTATCTTCTGACCCCGGTTTTTAATGCAAAGGGCGTCACGCTTTATGCAGGCGGCGGACTGGGGGTGAATCTGCTTTCCGAAGGAAGGGATAAGTGGGTCAGTGTCAATATCCCAGCCGGACTGAAGATGAACCCTTTCGACAAGTTACCAGGTTTGTACCTTTTCGGGGAATATGACCCGATGATCATTGTGGCTGAAGATGTTCCGGTGATTCATTGTATATCGGCGGGGTTCAGAATTGTACTCAGGAATTAAAACCAACTGTGGTTTTTGTATGAGGGATTGGGCTAAAGCCTTGTGAAAAAGCGGTGTTCCGGAACCGTTGGCTAAAGCCAACGGTAATTAATTGTATACCTGAGAGATATATTTCCAAGTATTTCTCTAAAGAGATCAATTGCCGTCAGCTTCAGCTGACGGTTTTGAGATTCAACTTTTGAGGCATAACTTTGTCTTATTCTAAAGGCAGATTATGGAAATAATAATTATCAGTTTTGTTGCATTTATTACTGCCATACTCACCTTTTTTTCGGGATTTGGTCTGGGGACAATACTGGCCCCGGTTTTTGCAATCTTTTTTCCGATAGATATTGCCATTGCGCTGACGGGTGTTGTTCATTTTTCCAACAACCTCTTTAAAATTACACTGGTCGGTAGACATACAGACAGGGCAGTATTGCTCAGGTTTGGTATTCCGGCAATCGTAGCCTCCTTCGCAGGAGCATGGTTATTGATACGGATGACTCACTTGCCGGCGCTGGTTCAATATCAGATGTCGGGCAGGGAGTTTGAGATCATGCCTGTGAAGCTTATTATTGCCATTCTTTTGATCACTTTCTCAATTCTTGAGATTGCACCCTCTGTTCAGAAGTTACAGTTTAACAAGGATAAGCTTGTCCTGGGGGGTATATTAAGTGGTTTCTTTGGTGGACTGACAGGGATACAGGGAGCAATCCGAAGTGCGTTTCTGATAAAAAGCGGATTGACAAAAGAGGCATACATTGCGACCGGGGTTGTTATTGCATGCCTGGTTGATTTTACCAGGCTGTCGGTATATGCTTCCCGGTTCACTGCTTCAAATCTTAATGAAAACCTCACATTGCTTATATCTGCAACACTGGCAGCGATTTCCGGCGCATACCTTGGCAGTAAATTGTTAAAGAAAATCACCCTGAGGTTTATTCAGGTATTGGTTGCAATAATGTTGATCCTGATTTCAATAGCTTTGGGTTCAGGTATAATTTAAATGGAATACTAACACCATAACATAACACCATAACGCCATAACGCCATGAAGAAACTAACATCCTTGATTTTCAATACGGTAAGTGACTACAGGTCGCTGTTACCACGAATTGTTGTCGGATTGATTTTCCTGTCCGAAGGCATACAAAAGTACCTGTTTCCGGAACTGGTCGGTGTGGGGCGATTTGAAAAAATAGGTTTTGCCAATCCGGAATTCCTGGCATATTTTGTGGCTACATTTGAAATTATTTGCGGCATCCTGATATTGATCGGGTTTTTAAGCCGGATCGCTTCAATCCCGTTATTCATAATAATGATGACAGCTATTATTACTACAAAGATTCCTATATTACTGGATAAAGGATTCTGGAGTATGGCGCATGATTCACGTACTGATTTTGCCATGACCATGCTGATCATATTTCTTTTTATTTACGGGGCAGGCAAAATGTCGGTGGATTACATAATTCAGAGTAAGGTTAAAAACCACTGACTATGTGGTAAATATTTTGTGCTAAAAAATCAGGAACGTACGACTATTAATTATGTAAACTCCGGATTTACATTATTATATTTTTTCCCGCTGTCATTTTCGCTTCGCTGTGATGATCGAAGCTAAGACTGATATGTTCAGTATATGTTTCAAGAACTCATCACTTTCAAACCTGGCATTTACATAGCTAATAAAATTTGACTTGCTTTACTAAAATTCGTAACTTCCTGATGGAAAATAACCACCATGACTGAGCCCCTTTCCATGGATCAGGCACTTATCAGGAAGCTTACAGATATAGTACTGGCTAATCTGGCAGATGAGAATTTCGGAGTCGAAAATCTGATCAGGGAGGCGGGTATGACCCGTGTTACTGTTCATCGTAGGATAAGATCGATCACGCATCAGAGGATAAGCCAGTTTATCAGGGAGATCCGATTGCAAAAAGCGATGGAGATGTTACAGATTAAAGAGGGCAATGTTTCTGAGATTGCATTCCGGACAGGTTTCGGGAGTCCCACATATTTTATTAAATGTTTCCATGAATACTATGGCTTTCCCCCTGGGGAAGTCAGAAAGAGGATACTCACAGGATTTCCGGGTGATCAGGTCGTTAAACAAACTGGTAAACCTACAGATTATAAAGAACTTAAATCAGTACACGGCCTTAAATCAGTTGCAAGAAGTCTCAATCATAAAAGAATCCTGATCGCTTTTTTTGGTATCACATCCGGATTGCTGGTCATTTTTCTCATGTATGTCTTGTTGAAACAGCCAGAAAGATCAATAGTTGTTCTTCCGTTTAAGAACCTTAGCAATGATCCCGAAAACCAGTACTTTGCAGACGGGATACAGGAAGGCATTCTTAACCATCTGTTCAGGATCAGCGAAATGAGGGTTATTTCAAGAACTTCTGCTGAATATTTCCGCGATAATCCGATGACTTCACCTGAAATTGGAAGAAAACTGAATGTTTTTTATGTCCTTGAAGGGAGTGTACAGAGACATGAGCAGAAAGTAAGGATATTTGTACAGTTGATCAAAGCCCGGGATGATCAGCATTTGTTTTCTGAAGAGTATGAGGGTGAACTGACAAATCTCTTTGCTTATCAGAGCGATATAGCCAAAAGGGTTGCCGATGAACTTAAAGCGGTCATTTCCGGTGAAGCCATAAGACAGATTGAAAAAATACCTACTGTTAATCCTGAAGCTTATGATTACTACCTTAAAGGCAGGTTTTTGCTTCATAAAGCCAATGACCAACAGCGCTTCGATGTCAGTAAAAAGGGGCTCATGGCCAGCCTGCAGTATTATGAGAAAGCTATTGTTGCAGACAGTAATTTTGTTGAGGCATACGCAGGCCTTGCAAATGCCTGGTATAATCTTTCTGCATGGGGCTGGTATCAGCCCTACTTCGAAGGAGTACAAAAAGCATATTATTTCTGTAACAGGGCTCTGGAAATCGATCCGGATTGTGCGGAGGCTCATGCTGTAAAAGGTATATATCATATTTATCCTGAATTTCGGATCGAAGAGGGACGCCGGGAATTAAAAACTGCACTGAAATTAAATCCTAATTTTTCAACGGCACATCAATGGTATGCACAGCTGCTGATGATAACCGGTCCGATGGAGGGAGCCCGTGTACATATTGACCGTGCCCTGGAGCTGGAGCCATATTTCTGGGTCATTCACAATCTCAATTCCTGGATCTGTTACTTCGAGGAAAAATACAGTGAGGGCATAGATGCCTGTTTTGCCGGGCAGGACCTTAATCCTAATTCTCTTGACAACAACTGGTTATTCGTCCTTCATTATGTAAAGCTGGGTGAAGGAGACAAAGCAGTGAAGGCGCTTCAGCAAGTTTTCAGCCTTTATCCTTCCATCAGCCATTATGCTTCTGAGGTAGAGAATGCCTACACAAAATCGGGTATTGATGGAATTTTCACATGGCTTATCGATCTGAATAAAAATAAACCCATTCCCATTGAAGGTCTGAACGGGCACCCTTTTTATATTTCATGGTGGTATGCAATTATTGGTAACAGGGAGGAATCAATTTACTGGCTCGAAAGGACAGTGAAAGAAAAGTTAATACCTCGTCATTATTTCAATCTTATAGCCACCAATCCTGATTTCGATCTCCTGCGGGATGATCCGCGTTTCCTTGCAATTATCGAAAAGGCAGGACTCGCTCTGTATCATAAAAGGAAAGCTAAATAAAACGTAAAGATAGCACTAATCACTTTCGCTGGCGCAGATCTTGGTGTCCGCTCGGTTGTGATCCGTGCTTATTTAGTGCTGGTTGCTGGATACTTGTGAGTCATGAGGTTGTGCAGTCGTGCTTTGTCAGCCATAGCCTTGGCGAAGGCTGGCGGTCATGTTGTCATGAATCCAACTTTGATTCATGGTTCAGAGCAGATCACTGATAGCTGATAGCTTTTTCTTCCGTTTTCCGTCTTTTTTACAACGTTTTGAAACATAGTTTAAAGAGTAGTACAAAAATTTAAGCAATTTGAAACATAGTTGCTATGTACTGCTTCCTTTTCCGGCCGAACTTTGTGCTAGTAAGCTTCTGTTAAATTATTGTTTAACTTAAATATGCGACTATGAAGACACTTAAAAGAGTTTTATTCTTTATTGCAGGTATCGGACTTCTAATCGCCTGTTCGAAATCGGACCGGTTCTGGGGTGATGATCCATTAGGTAACACAATGAAGAATGGTCCTGCTAATCCGGTTGAAGTGACAGTGCCCTTCAAGGCCGATTTTGTTGGTACTTACATGTATGGCGGGCCGATGGCCTCCTGCGGTGAATGGAATCCCGAAGACGGTATCATGTGGGGTATGGTGATAAATGAAGGAGGCGGAACGGGGACCCACCTCGGGAAGTTTACCCATTACTTTGAGTTCTGCTGCAATTTTCTTACCGGAATCTATCCGGGCCCCACCAATCATATGGTAGCCTATTTTACGGCCGCCAATGGAGACATACTGCATGTTTCATGTGCCGGCCAAGTTCTCTACGGAAGACTGGATTATCATCCTGCTGATGTAAACTCGTACTTTAAGGATCCTTTTGTAATAATCGGTGGAACAGGCAGGTTTGAGGGAGCCTCGGGAAGTGGCTATACTGATGATTACAACCGGGATTCATATCCCGAGAATTCGTTTCATCACTGGAGAGGAACGATTACTCTGGTTAAATAAAACCAGTAAAAATCTTTAATTATTTAAAATGATATTGCTTTGGAAAGAGGAAATCAAGGCAGGTACAGGTATGTTATTGTACCTTAAGAAAAGTGAAGCTCAGGCTTCACTTTTCTGTTCTCTTCTGCCAATCACCCGGATTTTAGCATACCGAGAACCTCCCCCCGGCCCGAACCCCAGATCCGCACTAAGATTTCAGATGCACGAATTAAACCTAATTTCGTTATATCAAATCTGCACCAGCAACCTCCATTGAAATTTTTTAAGCTTTTTGAAACATTATTTAAGGAGTAGTGCGAAAATTTAACCAATTTGAAACATAGTTGCTATGTACTGCTTCCTTTTCCGGCCGAACTTTGTATTAGTTAGCTTTTGTTAAATTATTTATTGTTTAACTTTTAATATGCGACTATGAAAACACTTAAAAACCTTCTTTTTATCATTGGGTTTACAGGAATTATGTTTTCCTGCAGTAAGGTTGAGCAGCCTGGTTTTGATGTCTTAGATTTATCCGGGAGGAATTTCAAAAGCCATCTCATAGTAAATCCGGGAGTCTTTATCGTTGAACCCACCGGAGGAGATGACACGCCGGCCATCAAGCAGGCATTTATAGATGCAACGGCTTTTGGACCGGGCTCGGTGGTTCAGTTGTGCGAGGGAGAATATCACCTTGGATATCTCGAAGTATACGATTTCTATGGTTCTTTGCGGGGCGCCGGGAAGGGCAAAACCGTTATCACTGCCATTGGAGGCATTGATATAGATGCACTGTGGGCTCAGCATCTGATGGTTTGCCTAATCAAGTTTGTAGGCGGAGATATGAATTTAAGTCATTTTACAATACAGACACCTCCTGGAAAGCTATCTGTCGGGGGACCTGGCATGGGTCATATTTATTCCCTGTTGAATTTTTCTGCCTTTAATGCTGTTTATGAACTTGGAAATGAAAACCGGTCGATCAACGTGGTCATTGATAATGTTCATTTCAAGGGACAGCTTCTGGAGGGTGGTCCGGGATATGTTCAGGGATATAACTGCCTTATTCCGGTTAGGGCAGGTTTTGATTGTTTTAATCCTTATGCATGGAGTGCCCCACCTGTGCCCAGAGAGAAAATTGATATTAAAATTACCAGTTCTGAATTTGACACCTTCTGTTATGGTTTGGGCTTTGAGGGTATGAAAAACAGCAACGTTATAATAGGTGAAAAGAACAAGGGAAATATTTTCAGTAACTTTGACTGTCCTGGTGGTGTATGGGAAAGCAGGGATTCAAAAATTCTGATCGAGGGTAATACATTCAATAGCAAAGCATTATGTTACGGTTTGCAACTGGATGATTATGCATACTATCCACGGTTGTTAAAGAATGAGATTCCGACAAAAGCTACACTCTTCAATATTCAGAATAATGTTTTCAACCTGGCTCATGCTTATTCTGCTTTGTATTTAAGAAACTTACGACGCAATCAATATCCCGGGGATATACCGGTTGCTTTTCAGGTACGCAACAACGAGTTCAACATGACAGACGGGTATAAGGCTATTGAAGGCTATAGAACACAGGGTATGGTGATACGTAACAACAAATTCAGCGGTAATGGAGATATCGCTGTTTATCTTGGTTATAATAGCATAGATGGTCTGGTACTGGGGAATAATTTCTCAACTACAGATTTATTAACAGGGGCTATTTATTTAGTAGCGAGTACACGAAACTGGACTATTGTAGGTGGAAATATCAAGGACCGTGTGATAGATTTAGGTACTGATAATATTATAACAGGAGTAAATGTATCAACTTCAGATATTCCATTAGGCCAAAGGATATCAGATAATTTGCCCCCTATGAATCGTTTGATGCACTGGTAAATTTTCTTCTGTGTTATTAAGTTTAGGGTTAATTAAAAGAGTGAGGCACAGCTTCACTCTATCATTATTACTGTAATAACAACAAATTGCAGAACATTACAGCAGAAATATAAATCTGGCAACTTTCTTCAGGACAATTCAGATTAACCTGTAACTTTCTTTGGTATCGGGCGATTAGTTGCCTTTTCCCCAGCCATGATTATGTCAGTAGATTCCTGTCTGCAGGGCTTCATCCTGTTCCTTATAGTAAGGATCAGCTGATTCTGAATATTATGTTTGTATACCCAATAACTCATAAAAAATAAAAACCATCCATGTTACAGGAACGAACCTGTAGAGAAGCTTCGGGTTTATTGATCATGGGCAATAATAAATCCTAAAAAAGCGGAGAAGTAATTTTTCACATCTTATACCTTTCTCTCACCCAAAAAATCTTTGGCAGAAATGATCAATGCGATTGCCACCAGCAACAGACCAACAACACAAATTGTTATGGTTACCGGATTTTTATAGGCAATGTTTCCAATAAGGGTATTTCCCCATGCAATGATTGAAACAACCAGCACAAAATACCATGCCCATTTTTCACCTCTCCGGAAAGCGGTGAAAAGTACAATAAATATCCCGAAAGAAATGGCAATTGCCTGACCGCCAGTAAAAAGCAGCATGATTAAAATGTAATTTGCCAGCACCGGATCCGTTATTTTGAAATCCGTTCACGATAAGCCTGTATAAAGCGGGTATGACCTTGAAACAAGGACTTCGGGTAAGAACATTGTAAAAAAGCCGTAGATAAATCCAATGATCAACATGATCAAAAGAATTAATAATGAGGTTTGAACTGTTTTTTTTGTTTCCATTTTTTTCCTCCTTTTAATTAATTGAGTTCAGTTTAAAAACTCG
>DIKJ01000158.1:0-27057 GCA_002424525.1 Bacteroidales bacterium UBA5621
TGGAAAAGGATGACATTTAAGGAACTTGATGAAGATGTAAAGCGTAATCCTCATAACTATACCGTTTGGTTCAGAAAGATATACAGAAAAGTATACAGGCATATTAACATATAAACTAATCAAATGATCAATCTTATTTTATTTCTTCTGGCATATATTGTGATGGAGAGCGTGGCATACCTTACACATAAAAATGTAATGCACGGGTTCCTCTGGAAAATACACAGGGATCATCACATTCCCGGAAAAACCTCAAAAAGTTTTTTTCAAAAGAACGATCTCTTTTTCCTGATTTTTGCAACACCGGCAATTATCCTTATTCTGGCAGGCTTCCTCTCGGGTGCTTCGTGGATGCTGGCAACCGGAGCTGGAATTACATTATATGGCTTCACTTATTTCGCCGTTCATGACGTGATTATTCACAACAGGATTCCGGTTAATATACATTTCAGGAATAACTATATGACTGCCCTGGTAAAAGCCCATCAGGCCCATCACAACAGTAAAACTCCGACAGATTTCAGGAGCTTTGGATTGCTTCTTTTCCCCAGGAAATATTTTAAATAGCAGGATATGTCGTTATACCTGACACTGCTTGTGGCTTCAGTATCAATGCCGCTTCTTCTCAGTTTCGACAGAAAAGTTGGTTTTTACAAACACTGGAAATACATCTTTCCTTCAATACTGATAACAGCTGTTTTTTTCATACTCGTCGACATTTATTTTACCCGGTGGGGAGTCTGGGGGTTTAATCCCCGTTATCACTCAGGAATAATTCTGTATGGGATGCCTCTGGAGGAGTGGCTCTTCTTTGTTATTATTCCCTACGCAAGCCTTTTTATTCATTATGTTTTCGTTTCATACTTCCCTCATCTGAAGCTGAATGTCAGACTGCTTAAAATATTTTCAGGACTTATTGCTCTCTTTCTTCTGTTGATTATCCTATTAAACAGTTCTAAAATATATACTCTCGTATATTCCTCAGTTGTTATAATTTTACTCCTGGTTTCACTATTGACGAAACCAGATCTGCTAGCAAGGTACTTCATAACGTTTCTCATAATCCTGGTGCCTTTCTTCGTCGTAAATGCTATCCTGACAGGCACATTTATTGACGAAGAGGTAGTCTGGTATAACAGCGCTCATATACTGGGAAGAAGAATTTTGACCGTACCTGTGGAAGATATTGGTTATACGTTCTCTCTGATGCTCATGAATCTGATGTTGATTAGTGGGTTTGAGAGAATATTCCGAAAGAAAAAAGTTTAGATATGTCCGGAGATTTAATATTCACTAAATTAATGAATTGTGGTACGATTTGAGAAACAGACAGGGATAATTATTTTTGTTTTCTTTCTGGTCGGATCCGCAGGAATAATTATTCCCCGGACTCACCAGCTTTTTCTCTCACTCTTTCCTTTTGCCCTGATCTTAAGTCTTTTCCTGATACTTCTTTACCACAAGCCGCGAATAGATGGCCTTACACTGTTATCGCTTCTGATAATTGGTGTGGCCGGATTTTTTATCGAGGTAGCAGGAATTAAAACACATTTTATATTCGGTAATTACTCATACGGGAATTCTCTTGGATTTAAAATATTCGATACACCTGTTTTGATCGGTGTTAACTGGATTTTGCTGGTTTATGCCACCGGCTCTGTGTCGGCAAGATTATCGAATAATTCCCTTGTCACCATTCTGACAGCATCATTGCTTATGGTACTTTATGATATACTGCTTGAGCAGACTGCAGGTCACCTGGATATGTGGCACTGGAAAAGTAATATCGTTCCCTTTCGGAACTACTTTTCCTGGTTTATAATCGCCGTGGTTTTTCATTCCTTCCTTAAATGGCGCGGAGTTAAAACAAACAGCCCCCTGGCGTTTCCGGTTTTAATCAGCCAGATCGTATTCTTCCTTATACTTTTCCTTTATTACATAATTATCTGATGGTGAAGTCGAAACATAATCCGTTGATCTATAACTTTCTCAAGACTTATACCCTGTGGAAGATCAGCAGGAATTTCCGGCAGGTAATCATCAACGGTGAGTTTAAAGATAATAACAAAGCAATTCTCCTTATTTCTAACCACTTCAGCTGGTGGGACGGCTTCTGGGCAATGTATCTGAATTTAAAGATCTTCAGGCGGAAGTTTCATTTCATGATGCTTGAGGAACAGCTTGAGAAATTCTGGTTTTTTAAATACAGCGGCGGATATCCTGTAAGAAAAAGGACCAGAAGTGTTTTGGAATCAATAGATTACACGATAGAATTGCTGTCCGGCAGTCAGAACCTTGTTCTTTTGTTCCCGCAGGGAAGACTGGAATCGTTATACAAGAATTCAATTACTTTTGAGAAAGGTATTACCCGGATAGTTTCAGGGATAAATGGTAAGGCACAGATTCTTTTTGTAGTCAATCTTATCGATTATCTTTCTGAGCCAAAGCCTTCCCTGTATGTCTGGCTTAAAGAGTTCACGAATGAAAACCAACAGGCTGAGGGCATAGAAAAAGCATACAACACCTTCCTGTCAGAGTGCATTTCAGAGCAGATCAAAAGTGTTAATGACTGATGTTATATATAGGCGTAATCATATTGCTTTTTACCTTGATTCAATTACTGGTAGCAGCGGCAAATACTCTGTTTCTGCCCAAACTGGTCAGCCGGCAACCTTCGGAGAGCCCACTTGTATCCATACTTATCCCGGCCCGGAATGAAGAAAATAAAATAGCTGATTTGTTAAATGATATTCTTGACCAGGATTACACCAATATTGAGGTTGCAGTATTTAACGACCAGTCTTATGACCGGACTGCAGAGGTGGTAAAACAATATTCTGAAAGAGACACGAGAATAACACTGATTAATTCAGCTGGCCTCCCACATGGCTGGTATGGAAAGAATTATGCCTGTTTTTCACTCGCAAAGAAGGCAAATGGTAAATACCTTCTCTTTCTCGATGCTGATGTTCGAATAGATAAAAAGCTGATAGCCAACTCTCTATCATTCATTGAGCGACACAATACAGTTCTTCTGACGATTTTTCCGAAACAGATTATGGTGTCGGCAGGAGAGAAGCTGACGGTGCCGAATATGAATTATATTCTGCTCTCTCTGCTTCCTCTTATTCTGGTCCGGAAATCGGCATATCCGGCTTTCTCGGCGGCAAACGGGCAGTTCATGATGTTTGACTCTGCGGCCTACAGACTCTTCGAACCACACGAGAAAATGAAAAATGATATGGTGGAAGATATATCCACTGCAAGGTACCTTAAGAATAAGAAACAAAAGATTGCATGCCTGACCGGAGATGATACAATAAGGTGCAGAATGTATGCAGGCTTCAGTGACGCGGTAAACGGTTTCTCAAAAAATGTGGCAGCATTCTTCGGGAATTCACTTCTGCTTGCGACACTCTTCTGGGTGGTGACTACTTTTGGATTTATTGTCGTTATAAGTTCATTTTCCCCTCTTGTTTTCATCTTGTACATTTCAGCTTACTTAATAACGAGGGTGCTTGTTTCATCTGTCAGCGAACAGAACATTAAGCAAAACATTTTTTTAATGATACCTCAGCAGTTTTCATGCGGTCTCTTTGTTCTGAAAGCTGTGTTTAACAAAATCAATAAAAAACATCAATGGAAAGGAAGATACATACACTGATACTGTTCTTGATGATTACTGCGACTGCAGGTGCTGAGGCGCCGGATAAGGCTGTAATCTATTCTGCTTATATAAGTGGTGATATGGTGCGATGGAAAAGTGTTATCGACAGGATGGAAGAGGTAAAGAGCAGGGATAATACATTTCTTCTTGAGCTGGTCAATTACCAGTATGGTTATATTGCATGGGCAATCGGGGTAAAGCGAAACAGCGAAGCCCGCCGGTACCTGAACCTTGCAGAGGCAAACATTGCTGTACTGGAGAGGAACAAATATAATTTATCGATGGTAAATGCCTATAAGGCTGCATTTTATGGTTACAGGATAGGTTTGAATGTATTACAGGCCCCTTTTGTAGGTCCTAAGAGCGTGGAGAGTGCAAATCTGGCCATGAAGCTCGATCCTTCAAATCCTTACGGGTATATTCAGTATGGCAACAGTCAGTATTACATGCCTGCAATGTTCGGTGGGTCAAAAGAAGAAGCCATAAAGTATTATCTTAAGGCAGAAGAGCTTATGGCTTCAGATGCGGAATTTGCAGAGAATAATTGGAACTATCTTAACCTGCTTACGGTATTGGCCCAGGCCTTCAGCGAAACTGGCAATCTGGCATCAGCAAAGAACTATTACGATAAGATACTTAAAACAGAGCCTGATTTTATTTGGGTTAAGGATCAATTGTACAAGGATTTATTGAAAAATATGAAGAACTGATATATGGCAAAAAGTGTGATAATAGTCGGGGCAGGTCTCGGAGGTCTCGCTACAGCTTTAAGGCTGGCAAAAAAGGGATACAAGGTTGAAATAATCGAAAAAAATGGTAATGCCGGTGGCAGGGTGAACCGGCTGAAAAAAGACGGATTCACATTTGATACGGGGCCCAGCTTTTTCAGTATGTCTTACGAATTCAAGGAGTTCGCGAAAGATTGCAATATACAGTTGCCTTTTAAATATTTTGAACTTGACCCGTTGTACACGGTTAACTTCAGGAGGAGTCCAAAGACCTACTATTTATATAAGGATATATCGAGACTTGCAGAGCAGTTCAGGGATACCGAACCTGATTTTGAGGATAAAATGCGCCGCTACCTGCGGAAGAGCGGTCGCCTGTTTCACGACACAGTTGATGTTGTTATAAAGAGCAATTATGATTCAGTACTTCATTACCTGTTGACTTTAATGAAAGTTAACCCGGTTCATCTGCCTGTGATGTTCCGTAATTTCTGGCAACAGGTTTCCCGCTACTTCAAATCTGAGGATGCTGTCCAGATTTTGTCCCTTGTTGCATTCTTTCTGGGGAGGACTCCCTTCGATACTTCTTCGGTTTATACTCTTCTTTCTTATACCGAGTTCATGCACGACGGATATTTTAATGTTGAGGGAGGGATGTATAAGATTATCGAGGGGATTGTGGATGAATTGAAAAAGGAAAATGTTAAAATAACTTATAATACTGAGATTAAGGATTTCAGTGCCACAGACGGAAGGGTGGAATCTGTTGTTGATCAGCACAACAGGGAGTGGCGTGCTGATATCATCGTGATAAATGCTGATGCAGCGGTTTTCAGGGGTCAGGTTTTCAGAAGGCCGGAATTCTCGGCAGAAAGGCTTGACCGCAAATCGTGGACCATGGGTCCTCTTACGATGTATCTCGGAATCAGGAGTAAACTGCACATGGTCAATCATCACAATTATTACCTGGGGGATAATTTCAGGGAGTATGCCGACAAGGTTTTCAGGAGCCCTGATTCACTGCAGAAACCCTATTATTATGTGAACGTTCTCAGCGGGCAGAACCCCGACTGCGCCCCCGAAGGGGCTGAAAGCCTTTTCTTCGTCTGTCCGGTACCCGATCTGCGGTTCAAGTCCGACTGGAGTGACAGGGATCAGGTTGTCGACAGTATTATTGATGATTTCTCGGTACGGATCGGGAAGGATATCAGACCGTTGATCGTCTCCAGAACTGTATATACGCCTGTCGACTGGCAGGATCAGTTCAACCTGCACAGGGGGAGCGGGCTTGGGCTCGCTCACGACATGCTTCAGATCGGAGCTTTCCGGCCCAAAAACTACGATGAATTATTTAAAAATGTCTTTTATGTCGGCGCTTCCACAATCCCCGGAACAGGCCTGCCAATGGTTATCATCAGCTCGAAGCTCGCATTCCGCAGAATAGAAGAATACTCAGCAAAAATATAAGATGGATGGTTATAACCCCGCACCCAGTACCGAGTACCGAGCACCGAGCACCCAGGACCCAGCACCCAGGACCCAGCACCCAGCACCCAGGACCCAGGACCCAGAACCGAATACCTGATTACCGATTACCGATTACCTACTTAACCGGCACCCCGACTGTCTGCGCAAGTATTATAACCTGGTTTGATCTCAGTCCCATTTCCGGGGCCAGCTGGTCGCGCGGCACAAGACCCCTGACCACGCTGCCAAGACCTTCCGAAGCACAATAAAGGTAGATATTCTGGGAGATAAAGCCTGAATTGGCATATGACATCAGAAGATCATTATCACTGATCTCATCACCCTCTTTTTTATCGCGCTTGATCATGTCGGCAACATATACCAGATTTACTGGAGCATCACCAACAAAATCCTGTGTCCCGGTAAGTTTTCTTATATCCCGGTTATTTATCTGTTTAAGCTTGCCGGCCTGGGCATCGTAAAGATACAGCCCACTCTTTAAGGCAACATATACATCAATCTCCTGCAGGTTCCTTGCCGAGGGGGCGGTCCTTTTCATGTCAGCCAGACGGTTTATTCCCCACCCGGCCCATAGCAGGTTCGAGAGTTGCTGAAGACTTAGGTTATCGGAGGTGTACTCGCGCAGGGATTGTCTCTCATTAAGTGCATCCATAAGTGGCTTGCCCCCGCTCTTCACAGGAGCGGGCAGAATTATGTCCTGCGCCGATAGCAACACCGGAACTAATAACAGACTAATTATGAGTATCGGGTAAATCAATAACTTTTTCTTTTTCATAGCATTTATATTATTATCAATTACTTGCTTTTTCCCCTCTGTGCCCTGTGTCTTCCCGGTGTTCTGTGTAACAAAAAAACTTTCACAGACACAGAGGAGTCACGGAGATACACCGAGTTATTTTTTAATGTACTTCCCGGCTATTCTCACAGCATTGGCAACCTGTTCTGCAAGCAGCACCCATTTCTTATCCCTGATAATCTCTTTCGTGATCAGGTTGGATCCCATTCCGACACATGTTACACCGGCCCCGAACCATTTGCTCAGATTCTCTTCTGTCGGCTCGACCCCTCCGGTCGGCATTATGCTTGTCCAGGGGCATGGCCCCTTGATCGCCTTGACAAAATCGGGTCCTCCGACTGATGCTCCCGGAAAAATTTTGACTATTTCAGCGCCAAGTTCTTCGGCATAGCTTATTTCAGAGAGGGTGCCGCAACCCGGCGACCACAGAATTTTTCTCCGGTTGCAAACTTTAGCCATATCGGGATTCAGCACCGGAGAGACAATGAAATTCGCACCGAGCTGGATAAAAAGAGAGGCTGTTGCGGCATCAACTACCGAGCCGGTTCCCATGATCATTTCAGGGACCTCCTTTTCGGCCTGTTTGTTAAGCTCACTGAAAAGCTCATGGGCAAAATCGCCCCTGTTGGTGAATTCAAAAATCCTTACCCCTCCGTCGTAACAGGCCTTTATTACGTTCCTGCATATTTCCGGGTCTTTATGATAAAACACGGGAACGATCCCTGTTTCTCTCATTTTAAGGATTACATCTATTCTTGAGAACCTTGCCATAATAGGAATGGTTGTTTATACAAATATATCCAAAATAGTCAAATGAGATACCTTTTTGCAGAAGGCATCCTAAAGACCGAAAACAGGAGCATGATTTGTGATTTGTGATTAAAAGTCTGCCAACTGCGCTCTGAGCCATTTAAGTCCCAGGACCCAGGACCGAGTACCGGGCAACCACTCATCTGTACTTTTTTCCTTTTGTCTTTTTACTTTTGTCTTTTTCCTTTTGTCTTTTGTCTTTTTACTTTTGTCTTGATAATTCTTTATCTTAGTCCCACAATCTTCCGCAATGGCCTTGAATTATATCTGGATCGCCTTTTTTCTGATCGGATTTATTGTTGCTCTCGGGCAATTGATCTTTGCTGGCAACACCCAGATATTCAACGACCTTGTCAATTCAATTTTTTCAAGTGCAAAAACCGGTTTCGAGATCTCTCTAGGCCTGACGGGGGTCCTCACTCTGTGGCTTGGACTGATGAAAGTGGGTGAGAAGGGGGGTGTTGTAGTAATCCTGGGGCGCCTCTTCGGGCCTCTCTTTCAGAGACTGTTTCCTGAACTGCCGAAAGGCCATCCTGCTTACGGATCGATAATGCTCAACATCTCGGCCAATATGCTGGGTCTCGACAATGCTGCCACTCCCATGGGACTCAAGGCCATGAAGGAGATGCAGGAAGTGAATCCTGATAAAGAGAGTGCGTCCAATGCCCAGATAATGTTCCTGGTGCTGAATGCCTCGGGCCTGACAATAATACCGGTAAGCATCATAGTTTACAGAACACAGCTGGGGGCAGTCAATCCGGCCGATATCTTTATCCCTATCCTGATCGCAACCTATTTTGCCACCATCGCAGGACTTATTTCGGTTGCTATTATTCAGAAGATCAAGTTGTTCGACAAGGTGGTAGTGGCATACCTTGGCGGACTTACCGCTATTATCGCTGGTATTATATACTATTTCAGTACCCTCCCGAAGGAGCAGATAACGGAAATTTCAACCTTTACAGCCAATTTTATTCTTCTCTCGATCATAATGCTTTTTATCGTTCTGGCCCTTATAAAGAAAGTCAATGTTTATGATGCCTTCATTGAAGGAGCAAAGGAGGGCTTCGGAATAGCTGTCAAGATCATCCCTTTCCTAGTAGCTATACTTGTTGCGATTGGTATTTTCAGGGCATCGGGTGCCATGGATTTCCTTATCGGAGGCATGGCCCAATTCTTTGCCTGGCTCGGGTTTGACACGGAGTTTACCGGTGCGTTGCCTGTCGCATTCATGAAACCCCTCAGCGGAAGTGGAGCCAGGGGGCTTATGATAGATGCTATGACAACCCACGGGGCCGATTCGTTTATTGGAAGGCTGGCATGCACACTCCAGGGTGCAACCGATACAACTTTCTATATCATTGCAGTCTATTTCGGATCGGTGGGGATAAAAAATACACGTCATGCTGTCGGATGTGGCCTGATTGCTGACCTGGCCGGTGCCATAGCGGCAATATTTATTGCGTACCTGTTCTTCAGCTGAGCCGCTGAGCCGTAAACTATATTTAACCATTTAACCATAAAAACATGAATAAATTCAACCTGCTTGTCCCATTCCTTGTTATAAGATCATGCATTTGTCGTTGTATGGATAACCTTAAATATTATTCTGTAATTTAAATGGTTTAAGTTATTTTTACCCTAAACTAACGTAATCCATATAACAGGAATATGAATAGCAGGGAATCAGCTGAACAGATCTTTATTGGAGGGGTAAGAGGCGTCCTTCCCGACAGACTGGTAATGAACCAGGTATCTGTCAATGGCAATCATTTGTTCATTGGCGGCCATGAATTTCAACTTGATGAGATTGATAACATCTTTGTTATCGGAGCCGGAAAGGCCAGTGCATCAATGGCTCATTATGTGGAAAGCATACTCGGCAGCAGGATTACCGGCGGACACATTGTAGTTAAATACGGTTACGCATGTTCCCTCAGAAAGATCACTGTGACTGAGGCAGGCCACCCGCTTCCTGACAGGAATGGATTTCTCGCTACGGAAAAGATTCTCCAAATTGCAGGGGACGCAGGCGAAAAAGACCTTGTGATCGGTCTTTTCTCCGGAGGAGGATCGGCTTTGCTGACAGATATTCCTGAGGGCTTGCTTCCCGAAGATATTGTCATCATCAATAACCTCCTTGTCAGGTGTGGTGCGGATATCAGGGAAATCAACACTGTAAGGAAGCATCTGTCAAAGGTGAAGGGAGGACAGCTCGTAAGAGCAATATCGCCGGCGAGGTCAGTTAACCTTCTTCTTTCTGATGTTATCGGTGACCAGCCTGAGGTAATTGCCTCGGGCCCGACTGCCCCTGATACCTCAACGTTCGCTGAAGCAATGCAGGTGCTGGAAAAGTACAACCTCACCACCGATGTTACGGCAGGCATACTCAATTACCTTAAAGACGGGATGGAGGGCAGCCGGCCGGAAACACCCCGCCCTGATGATCCTCTGTTTGCCCGGACACTTAATATTATAGCGGGTTCTAACCTTACTGCCCTGGAAGCTGCAAAAGAGAAGGCCGAAGAACTTGGATTCAATACGTTTATCGAAGATTCCGGGATGCAGGGCGATGTGGAGCTTGTCTCTCAATATCTTGTCGACAAAGCCATGTGGTACAAAAATGACCCTGATGTTTCGAAGCCGGTCTGTCTGCTTTTTGGCGGAGAATCTACACTTAAGGTTGCCGGCAACGGTACAGGCGGACGGAATCAGCATCTTGCACTTGTCACTGCAATGAAACTTCAGAACTGTTCAGGAATCACGGTGCTTGCTGCCGGAACAGACGGGAGCGATGGTCCGACAAACGCTGCAGGGGCAATAGTTGATTCAGCCACATTCCACCTGGCTTCCTCACTTAACGTGGATGCTTCAAGATACCTCGCCGATTTCGATTCATACAATTTCTTCAAAGCTACCGACGGACATGTTATTACAGGTCCGACAATGACGAATGTTATGGATCTTGCCGTGATCATTATTGAATAGGGGTTGATGTAAATTTATTGAAAAAGAATTACTTACGATAATATAAGCTGAATCTGAATGACCGAAAGAATTTTTAAAGTTGCAATCGCAGGATGTGGGAAGGTGGCACATCTTTATGCAAAAGCGATTCAGAGTATTCCCCATGCGCGTCTTGCCGGGGTATGGAGCAGAACCCCAGAATCAGCGGCGGGTTTTGCTGCACTTTATAAAACCACTCCATATTATGATATTTCCCGGATGGTCCAGGAAAAAGGCATTCGCCTGGTTTTGGTCTGTACCCCGCATCCGTTTCACAGGCAGCCCGCTGTTGAAGCGGCTGAGGCTGGTGCGAACGTTCTGGTTGAGAAGCCCCTCGCATCTGACCTCGGGGATTGTGACAATATTATTAATGCCTGCAAAAATGCCGGGGTAAAGCTCGGTGTTATCAGTCAGCGCAGATGGTACCCGCCTGTTATGAGAGTTAAAAAGGCGATTGAGTCGTGGAAGATCGGGAAGCCTGTCCTGGCGACGGTCACAATGCTTGGCTGGCGTGATAAGGAATATTATGATTCCGATCCCTGGAGGGGAACGTGGAAGGATGAAGGGGGAGGAGTACTGGTCAATCAGTCGCCTCATCAGCTGGATATCATGCTCTGGTATATGGGAGAGATTGATGAGGTTTACGGGTTATGGAGGAATCTTAACCATCCCTATATCGAAGTCGAGGATACGGCTCTGGCTGTCATTAAGTTCAAAAGCGGGGCAATCGGCAATCTTGTGGTAAGCAATTCCCAGAAACCCGGACTTTACGGTAAGGTTCACGTTCATGGCGAGAACGGAGCATCGGTCGGGGTCCAGACCGATGGCGGATCGATGTTCATAGCCGGAATGACAGGCATAGCAGAGCCTCCCGTTAATGATATATGGAGTATTCCCGGTGAGGAAAAACTACCGGAGATATGGAAGAAGGAGGATGAAGCCCTTTTCAGCTCTATAGATCCGATGGTGTATTACATGAAACGCCAGATAGAGGATTTTCTGGATGCACTGGATACTGGCAGGGAGCCTCTCGTGACAGGTAAGGATGGGCGCAGAGTGGTGGAACTCTTCTCCGCCATCTACCGTTCAACCCGCGATAATGCACCCGTGAAATTCCCGCTTGCACCTGAGCCGGGCATGGACGGACGCCTTTAAGCTGAACACTTAAAGGGCTGAGGGCGCAGAGCGCAGGGCTCAGAGCAAGAACAAGAAATATAAACGCTTAGCGCACAACGCAAAACTTTTCAAATGAGTGCCTTCTACATCATCCTGATAGTCCTGGCCGGAGTTACCCTCCTGTTGCTGATGGTCCTGAAATTCAAGTTGAGTGCTTTTCTCTCACTGCTGATAACCTCAATATTTGTAGGTATAATGACGGGGATGCCTCTCTCGGCCATCTCCGTAAGTATTCAGAACGGGATGGGAGGGACCCTCGGATTTGTGGCCACAGTTGTCGGGCTTGGTGCCATCTTCGGACAGATGCTCGAAAGCTCGGGAGGTGCCGATTCGCTGGCACACTATCTTATTAATAAATTCGGAAAGAAAAGAGCGCCGTGGGCCCTGGTGCTTACGGGTTTTCTTGTAGGTATTCCTGTCTTTCTTGATGTGGGACTGATCATTATAATTCCGCTTGTTTATGCCCTCACCCGCGACACAAAACTCTCAATTCTCTATTATGCAATACCTTTGCTTGCCGGACTGGCTGTAACACATGCCATGGTACCCCCTACACCCGGACCGATGGCCGTTTCGGAGATCCTTGGAGTGCAGATGGGATGGGTGGTTCTGTTTGGTATTATTATAGGCATACCTGTGGCTGCAATTGCCGGTCCCCTTTTCGGGCGTTTCATTGCAAAAAGAATGTACATACCTGCACCTTCAGATATTTTTAAGACTGAGGAGGAATCCTCCGAATCACCGAAACAGCTTCCCTCTTTCAGGATAATTGTACTTATCATATCTGCTCCCCTGTTCCTTATACTTACGGGAACACTCGTTAATGTCGGCGTCGAACAGGAGTTTTTTGCAAAATCCATCATTACTGATGTTATCTCTTTTATAGGACATCCTTTTACTTCCCTTATAATAGCTGTCCTGCTTTCGATACGGTTGTGCATCAGCAGAAAAATTCCCCGCCAGAAAATACTGGATCTGAGCACAAAGGCCCTGGGTCCGGCAGGAATAATAATACTCGTCACCGGAGCGGGCGGGGTTCTGAAGCAGATACTTGTCGACAGCGGAATCGGTAAAATGCTGGCTGAGTCGATAGCAGAATCATCGATACCTCTTATACTCCTAGCATGGTCGCTGGCAGCGCTGGTGAGGATCACGCAGGGATCAGCCACAGTAGCAATGATAACAGCCGCAGGAATAATGGCCCCGATACTCCCTATGTTCAACCTGAGTCAGCCAGGCACAGCGCTTATTGTAATAGCTATCTCATCGGGGGCAACCATACTCAGCCATGTGAACGACAGCGGCTTCTGGATCGTGAGCAAATATCTGGGAATGAATGAAAAGCAGACCCTGAAATCGTGGACCGTCATGGAAACCATCATTGCAGTGGCCGGACTGGCATTGACACTCCTGTTAAGCCTGTTCATCAAGTGAATATTATTTTTAAATTTGAGTTTTTAAAATACTGCCGGCAACGGTATCATTTGTAAGGTTAAGAATATAAAAGGTTTACGGGAAAATATATTATACCTGCACTAAAGAAAGAGATCTATAAATGAAACTAAAATTCATAGGTGCATCACGGGAGGTGACAGGCAGTAAAATCCTTCTGGTAACAGATATGGGTAAGAGAATTCTGCTGGATTGCGGGATGTTCCAGGGAAAAGGGCTCGAGACGGATGAGATGAACCGCGACCTCGGTTTTGATGTGTCAACACTCGACCATATAATACTCACTCATGCGCATATTGATCATTCAGGACTGATTCCGTATGTTTACAGACTGGGCTTCAGAGGATCGGTGGTTTGTTCTGACGCCACCCGCGACCTCTGTTCAATAATGCTCGCTGATTCAGGCTATATTCAGGAGAATGATACCCGTACATTCAACAAGAAGAGAGCAAAGAAAGGGCTTCCCGTGGTTACTCCGATCTTTACCCGCGAGGATGCGATCGCCTGTATGAACCTTTTTATCGGTGTTCCTGACAATATGAAATTCAGGATTGACGAAAACATTAAAGTGAAGTTTACCAATACCGGCCATATGCTGGGAAGCGGAGCTGCCAACCTTCAGATAATCGAAAACGGACAGATAAAACGCATTACCTATACCGGCGATATTGGCAGACCGGTAAGCAGAATACTTGCTTCTCCCGAACCGTTTCCGCAGGCAGATATTCTGATAACGGAATCGACTTATGGCGACAGATTGCATAATGATACTGAGAAAGTGGATGAGGAGTTTCTAGAGATAGTAATGAACACATGCGTCGGGAAGGGAGGCAAGCTGATCATCCCGGCCTTTAGCGTCGGCCGCACACAGGAGGTGGTTTATACGTTGAACAACTTTTACAACAGCGGCAAACTGCCGAGAATCGATATTTTTGTTGACAGTCCCCTGGCTGTCAACGCGACAACAGTTTTCAGAATGCACTATAAATGGTTCAACAGCAGTTTTCAGAAAGTACTTGAGAACGATGAGGATCCATTTGGTTTTAGGAATCTTTTCTATATCACAAGGCATGAGGATTCTAAAAAACTGAATGATCATAAAAAGCCCTGCATCATTATTTCTGCATCAGGCATGATGGAGGCGGGCAGGATCAAACATCACCTTGCAAATAATATTTCAAATCCGGCAAATACAATTCTTGCAGTGGGTTACTGCGCTCCGGAGACACTTGGCGCGAGAATACTGAGGGGCGACAGGGAGATCTCGATCCATGGCAACGTTTATGAAGTGAAAGCCGATGTGAGAAAGATAGACTCTTTCAGTGGTCACGGCGACTACAACGAAATGATCAGATACCTCGACTGCCAGGATAAGGACCTGCTCGAGAAGGTTTTTCTGGTGCATGGGGAGTACGATACACAGAAAAAGTATGCTGAGACTCTCCGGAACGAGGGCTACAGGAATATTGAAATACCGGCAAGGAAGCAGGAGTACGAGGTCTAGCCCGAAGGCGAAAGGCTGATGAATGATTTGTGATTTGTGATTTGTGAGTTTTGATTCGTGATTTTAAAACCTTGAAACTCTGAGCCGAGGCGAAGCCAAACCTTGAAACTTTGAAACCTTGAAACCTTGAAACTCTGAAACTTACCTTATTATCTTCTTCAGTTCAGCCCTGACAGACCGCCAGTCGGGATAGACCTCTGAGAGGAGGTTATAGAATCCCTGACCGTGGTTATGGTGCCTGAGATGGCACAACTCGTGAACGATGACATACTCGGCAAAGACCGGATCGAGACGTACAAGATCATAACTTATTGCAATTCTGCCTTTCGATGTACAGCTCCCCCACCTCTTTTTCATCTTCCTTACCGCAAATCCGGTGGGGGAGAAATTGTATTTACGGTATTTATCAAGAGTCTCATGGAACTGTTTTGTCAGGACAGGCTTTGCGGCTGTTCCGTACCAGTGCTCAAGCATGGCTTTTATTATTCCGGCATCATGCTCTCCCGGGAAACCAACCTCAATGGTATGATCCGATCTCCGGATATAATATCTGTCGGAGGGTGTAATTCTTAACAGGTTTTCCTTTCCCAAAAAGAGTACCGGATCACCGTCTTTCAGGCTCTCACCCTGATCTATTCTGTTAAGTGTTGAATAATGATTCAGGGCTTTCTTTATCCATGCCGTTTTTCCCCGCATCATATCTTCGACAGCCTTATTGCTGGTGCCCAGGGGTACCCTTGCAATCACCCTGCTGTCGGTATGCACACTAATTCCCATGCTCTTTCTGCGGGAGTAAATCACGGTATACGATATGCCGTTGGTTTGTTTCTCAGCAGAAACTTCCCTGATCTGCCTCCGCTCTTTAAGCGTCCTTCGGATCCTTCTCATCTTGATTGCAGGGATGAGAGGTAATAGATCAGGCAGGCTGTCCCGTCCATTGTGCATTCGTTAGTGGAGTAGTCGGCGAAATCATCATGGTAAACTGCCATATCAGTTTGAAAATGAGCGTATTCATCATCTTTTGAGAGGTAGAGATATTTAAGCGAGTTAAATATTGACGGATAGACCGGCCCATCTATAAGTCCGCCAAAAACCTGCAATCCCCTGACTACATATGATGAATGTGTGTTGACAGGATAGTCACCGCTTTCAGGCAATCCCACAACCATACTCGTTCCCCAGGGATTACAACCAAAGAGCCAGTCGCGGTGGGCTGNNAATCGTCGCCCGTTGCCCGGAAATAGAGGTCCGATTGCGTCAGAATCCCTGCTACAAGGTTGTTGGAGCACCAGATAAAAGGTATTCCGATACTGAATGGATTGCCGGCTGCCTTTTCTTTGGTGAGCTCCAGTCCTCTTTTCATAAATCCGGCAAACTCATTGCTGTAAGGGATATTCTCAGTACCGGCAATCACAGCATGTCCCATGTTCACAAAGGGATACCACTGGTAATGGCGTGCCGTGTCACTTCCTATCCAGGGAGTTACGATCTCCTCTCTTCCATAACCGACAGCGTGGTTCAGATACCTCACATCTCCGGTAAGGTTGAATAATTCAATTGCGGCGAGCTCCATATCATCAACCCAGTTATCCTCCTCGTAGAAATATGGGGCTGTCCCGGGTGCAGTCTGACATACCCCGGGGTTTTCGATACCATAGATGAATGCGTCAATTGCTTTCGACCTGAGAAGCTGTGAAAGTCCGGGATCAGAATCCCTGAATACCTGTGAGCCTCTGGCGAAAGCAGAGGCGAACTTACCGGCCGTTGATGCAATGCCGGTTGTTCTGTTCATGTACTTAAAAAGACCCTGTGGCTCTCCCGTGCAGACGTAAACGGGTCTTTCCCTGCCCTTGCCGTAATTTGCCGTGTCCTCATTAGGAAACCGGAAACCTATATGATCGCGGTCATCAGCGATCTGATTATACATCTTGCCCGGTTCGGGATTCATTTTCAACAACCACTCTATACCCCACAATATCTCATTAAGAATGTCAGGTGTTCCGTCAGATCCGGGACTGCCGTCCGCAAGATACTCATCACCGAACACATCAGGATTGGAAGAGTATGAGAAGAGCATCTGATAAGTTGCGTTTGCCGACGTGGCGACATATTGCAGATAATCAGCGGCGTCGTGCCACCCACCCTTTACATCCACGAAGGCGGAATCACCGGTTTTGCTGTATATCTCGTATCCGTCGCGGGTATGACACGAGTCATTCACAAAGGGATTGTATCCGCACCTCTGCTGTCTCATGTAATTAAGAAGGTAGTCAGCTGTTCCGTCGTAAACATCCTCAGCTATCCTGAATTCAGGCGAAACGGCTTCGCCTGCAACGATTCTGTAGAACCCTGATGTCTGAAGGTCAGTGAAGGGCAACCGGTAACAGCTTACGAAATGGGAGAGGGGAGGTGCTTTTATCACATTCTGAAATGACTTTACCTCTTTCCCGGTAGTCGCATCGATAATCCGGAATGACCGGAGATCGACCGGTTTACTGCTCATGAAAACAGCCACTTTAATATCACCGGGCCGGTAACCCAGCTGATTGATGCGGATCCATTCTGTCTGTTCCGTATGGCATGAACTGCACAGGATTGACAGAGCACATAATAAAGAGCCGATTGATTTTTTCATCAGGGTTCAGAATTTAAATGACTCAAGATGCAAAGTAATAAATATTATCATAAGAACAGGTTGGTTCGAATTGTGAAACCGCTCCGCGGTTTACAATCTATATAAATACCATATCAAGTATTGGTGTAACACCTCCGGTGTTACAAGATTCCCTTTGGAAAAACTCCGGCAAAGGCGAACCGCGGAGCGGTTCCACCAATTTTGGAACAGGGAACTCCTTGTGGAAAATAACCGCGGAGCGGTTCCACCAATACTGGGACAGGAATCCTTCTTGTGGAGATTAACCGCAGAGGCCATGCCCCGAACCATCGGGGGGGCCACCATTTCTTGTCCAATTATTTAATAATGTTAAAAAATCCTAAAAATCAGATAACAGGGAATAATTCCCCGGTAACACTTGTCTCTAGCTATATAACTAATACAATCCGTTATGAAAAGTGTAAGATTTTTATTTGTGATTCTTTTTTCGATGATCGTAACTTCCGCCTTTTCCCAGGATGGCCAGAGGCAGCAAAGGACTCCCGAAGAAACGGCAAACGCAACTGTTGAGTGGATGAAGGCTGATCTCAAGCTCGACGATGCCAAAACCAAAGCAGTTCACACTGTTATCCTGAAGTATGCCAAGCAGACGACTGAGATGAGGCAGAAGCTTATGGCTGCCGACGATCGTGAAGGTATGAGGGAAAAGATGAACGAGATCACCACTGCACGTGACAAGGAACTGAAGCCGATTCTTGGCGACAAGACTTTTGAATTGTTCAAGACAAAAGAGGCTGAAAGACGTCCGGCAGGAAGACCTCAGTAATAAGCGTTATTTTTCTCGTTTATCCATGAATTGATTCGGTCAGATTATCCTGAAATGATTTTGATAAGCGTGATTTCCGGAGGCATCCAGATCCTGAAGGGTATCGCCAGCACTCCGAGTCCCCGGTTTACATAAAGGAACTGATCCCCTTCATTATACAGGCCGTGCCAGTGTTGGTAGAAAAACCTTGCAGGACTCCATTTCAGCTTCTTTGTAAGGATGCCGAGCTGCATGCCATGGGTATGACCTGCAAGGGAAACCTGAATATCAGTCTTTCCCCTTACATCCTCCCCCCACTGATTGGGATCGTGCATTATGAGGATCTTCAGATCAGCGCTGTCAAGTCCCTCCGTAGCCTTCTGAAGATCACTGAAAATGATATTGGGGAACTGCCCCATCGTGATCACGCCAATGAGTGCTATTCTGGCATTTCCCTTTTTTATTGTTGTGAATTCATTGTTCAGTACCTTATAACCTGAGGCACTGATCAGATTATTCATTATCAGAATATTATGTTCTCTGTCAGCTTCGGTAAAGTAAGGATGGTAGGTTCCTATGTCGTGATTGCCCAGAACCGCAAACTTCCCCAGCCTGCCTGTCGCCTTCACGAGTATAGTATCGAACCTGTCAAATTCGCGCCACCCGTAATTGATGAAATCCCCGGAATTGATTATCAGATCGGGTTTGTAACTGTTAACTCTTTCCATCAGCCTCTCCAGCAGGTCGTGGTGATGATAAAATGATACCAGATGCAAATCGGAAAGGTGAACGATCTTCAGTCCATCGAGCTCCCCGGGCAGATCCTCAATCCTGATGGTAACCTCTTCAGTCCTGAAATTGAACCTTCCGATCAGCGAACCGCCTGCTATGATTGAAAAGATTATGAAGGATATGATAAGGCCTTTCCCGGTTCGGGATCTTATGAAACCACCAGTCTCTCTCCGTTTTATCTTTCCTGAGAAATGGAAGATGATCAGTATGATCCTCGGTGCGACAACAGCACATATCATGCCTGTCAGATTCATCAGGATCCAGATATTCACAGGCATGTCATAAATGCCCTTATAGAGTGTCGCCTCGATCACCAGGATCCAGAGCCAGATGGTGAGGACACCGTTAAATGCTGAAGAGAAAAAATATTTTATCCGGGATTTCTCATAGAAAAAATCTCTTAAGACAATGAATGTCAGGATTTCAACAATTAATAAGAAAAAAATAAACACCGGTTGATATTTATGAATTTATAAAAATACTCATTTAATAATTACAATGATATAATTAAATTCGTGACGCTATTATCCGACCATGACAACCGTTAAATTCTATAGTCCTGATTTTTTACCGGTTTCAGGATTTACATATTCCGTGATTGCTGCAAGGTATAACGATGAATGGATATTTGTGCGTCATCGCAACAGGATGACGCTTGAGATTCCGGGAGGTCATATTGAGGCTGACGAGACCCCGGGCGAAGCGGCAAAGAGAGAGCTGGCTGAGGAGACCGGAGCCCTTGATTTCACTCTTGAATGCATTGCTTCATATTCAGTCGGAAAAGACGGATCTACAGGATATGGAAGACTTTTTCTTGCAGATGTCAGGAGCATGGGCAAGGTTCCGGATTCTTTTGAGATAGACGAGGTTATACTGGCAGAGACTCTGCCGGAAAACCTGACATACCCTGACATTCAGCCACATCTGTTCGGTAAGGTTCTTGAGTTTCTTCAGGGCAGGTGAGCCTGTCAGATATATTCAAAACTCACCTTCTTGAGCCATTTTTCCTCCAGGAGCCGGGCGATACGCTTAACTACGGTACGACGGATCTCCAGGTCCACCGGCAGGCTCGGATCCTGATGGGCAATGTTGATACGGGTCCCGATAATAAAATGTATCTCATCGCTTTCCATTATCAGCTTCACTATTTTATCTGCGGGTCCCTTTCCCAGTTTGACACTGTTATTGTAATTTTTCAGTATTTCATTTACCTTCTGCAGGGTGAGAATACCCTCGGTAACCAGGTCTATGCCTTCGAGAAAACTCTCCGGAGGCAGTTCCGGATCCTCAAAGATAAGGTCATCGACAATGGTCCTGTTAAGTTCCCTTGCTACGATATCAGCCGTTGTGCCGCCTGACAGAATAACCTTCCCGTGATAGGTCTTTACCTTCTCCGCAAGAGTGGTGTCTTTATCCTTTTCGTAAGGTGGTCCGGTGCAGATAAGCAGTTTGCGCGGATCGCGGAAATATATTGCAGCACAGCTTATATCGTCTTTGGCTTTGTAACCGTCGTTCTTATGCGCCATTGTTACGATCTTGCCTGCAAGCATCATGGCCGAGATGGTCGGTTCGTTCCTTGCCAGCGAAGCCGAATAGCTGGCGATATTGTCCCTCTCCCAGCCGAAAGGATAGGTGTCGCCACCCATGCCGCTCTGAGAAGCACCATCAGAGCAGAAGATTATCCTGTCCTCTTTAACTGGAACAAAGGTGCAGGTTTGAAGGATCTTGCCTGAGTGTTTCCCCTTCTCAAGAACGACTCTCTTCCACGACGGGTCGAAGACCCTGGATCCCCGCAGGATAATGGTCAGCGGATTATCGTATTCAAGTATATTTACTTTTCCTGTACTGTCAATATCGACAATGGTGAAGGTCGAATAGCTTACTTTTCTTTCGCTGCACACAGGAAGAGTATTCATGATTATTTCGGCTATCCGGTCAATCTCCTTGTGTTCCTGGGTGAAGTTGAGAGCCATAGTGGCAGTGAGTGTTGCGAGGATATTGGCCTTTACCCCATGGCCCATGCCATCTGAAAGGACACAAATTACCCTGTCCTCCTCCTTGATGTAGCGGTACAGAAAGACATCCCCGCAGATCCTTTCACCATCATGATTCCTTTGCTGGCTGTTTACCTCAATATAAAAGTCGTTTTTCAAGAAGGCTTAGATTACCGTTGGTCCCCGCTCTTTTTCCTGTATGATTCAATTATGGTATTCAGCATTTTCTCAGTCTCTGAGGCACCTTCGCCCAGAAGGAATCCTATTTTCTGAACCATCTCCAGATTCTTTTCAATTACCTCTGTTACCCTGTTGGTGACCTCTTCCCCCTGTACTTCAGGGGAATAGAGATCCCGTATAATGGCACCGCACATCTTGTTCTTCTTTATCGGGAAGATGGAGATATTCAGCATCTTGTCCTCGAAATGAATATCCTTGCTTACAACCGGTTCATCCTCTTTAAGTACGAAGGTGAACATATTATAAACGTTGAACGGGATAAGTGTTTTCAGTTCAGCACCCGCGAGTCCCGGAATAATTTCCGAAATCGCCACGGCATCCTCACCGATTATATTGATAAAGCTCCTGTTGGAATGAAGGATTTTAAGATTGCTGTCTACAATAACCACGCCGGTGGGTAATTTTTCGAGCATATTGTTCATCATGTCGGACGTGGCCTGAGCCACCTCTTTCTCCCTCATGGAAAGCTCTTCGGACTCTTTCAGGGCTTTTTTCGTTTCAGCCAGCTTCTTGTTGGTTTGCCGGAGGGTCTCGATATACTGTTGTTTGTTTCTCAGGTTGAATGTATGGCACATTTCCGGAATGGCAAGACCCATTGCGACCGTTTTGGCAAAATCCCTGCACGACATGTAACCGCACGCCCCGCAGTTGATCTCATTGTCAGATTCAGCCTTGCCGATTATTTTAAGAACTTCATCGATTGCCTCCTCCGGGGGATCGGGTATTCTCTGATCATTGGGCGTGAAGCTTCTTGAAAAATCGAGTTTAGACCACTTGTCCATGTCTCTCTTCCATGCAGTCTTGTCGAGCTTGTTAACGCGCTTCTCAGCATAACGGCTCACAAGGGCTCTTCTCCTGAACCGTTCCGTGTGATGCTCCATTCCCGGGCCGAGAAGGCACCCATGGCAGAAGAAGAGATTGAAATGATGATGTATAGTGTCGATATATTTATCAAAATCGGAGACAGCTTCGAGGATATCCTCTTTGCCTGATGCTGTTATTACACTGCTGGTGACCATGTCGCGCTTTATCCCGGCAGCCTGGATTATTCCCGGGGGCAATGGGTAGAGCGCTCCCCAGTGTCCGTAAGGAGGATCAAATTCAGACATTTTGACCAGCCTCTCCTGTATCCCGTATTCATTGAACAGCTGACGCAACTCGATGAACGTGAGAACACCATCGATGAGTTCTCCGTTCCTGTAAAGAAGAGACTCATCCTTGCTGTCGATGCAGGGGCCGATATATACCACGGCAACCTCATCGCCGTAGAGCTCTTTGACCACCATCGCCGTGGCAACCATGGGAGAGACCAGCGGAGCAAGATTGGGAACAAGTTCCGGGTGAAATTTCTCAATCAGCTTGACTATTGCCGGACAGTTCGCCGTAATATAGTATTTCCCTTCAGCCTTAGTGAATAATTCAGCGTACCCGGCTGCGATGAGGTCGACCCCAAATGAGTTCTCATGAACATAATCAAACCCGAGCTGGCGAATCATGCTGACGAATTTCCTGTAGTCGGTTATATCATCAAACTCGGAGGCTATGCTTGGTGCGATAAGAGCGGCGCTTTTCCTCCCGGAGGAGAGCAGGCTTTTTACTTCCTCTCTTGAATCACGGAACTCAATTGCCCCCGGTGTGCATGAAACAAAACATAAACCGCACCCGATGCACCTCCCGGGAATAACACGAGGGTGTTCTTTCTGAGGTTTTACCTCGATGGCATTAACAGGACAAACCCGGACACAGGAGTATGAATTTCTGCATTTTTTGTCGTTAATGTATATTACGGGTTTGCGTGTATTCATTTCAAAACTGGTTGCTGGTTGCTGCCCGCCTTCGCCGAGGCTTCGGCGGGTAAAAGTTGCTGGTTATCAGGTGTTTATGCTATTTAATATTGCCAAATTCCCTGACCATAATGGCTTCAATGTTCGCCAAACTTATTTCCTCAATCATCCTGCCGTTGATCATCAGATTTGGTCCGTTACTGCATTTATCCATGCAACGCGATCCCTTGAAAACAACCCTGTCATCCAGATGATTCTTCTTAAGGTATTCCTTTATGTACATGACAATATCCTTGTTTCCCCTCGAGAAACATGAACTGCCCAGACAAATCTGCATTTCTATGATGCGAGCCATGCCGGCTTCTGTTTATTTAAAAACACTGATCCCAAATGTAGTAATTATTTTTTTCTTAATATAACCGGAGTTTTTTACGCGGGAATCCGTGTCGGGATAATCTCCAGGGAACCCGCAATTTGAATATTAAACATATACTATAAGCTTGATATTCATTATTCTGATATATGACATATAATCAAGCATATAAGGTTACTGTAAATTTATATCATTATATTAATTATTGTTAATTAATAAACATTGTTATTTTATTAACAATAAAAATATTATTTTTGTATAATATAAAATTTCTGAGACAAATGGAGATTGATAAGATACTGGAGAGTTACAAGCCCGTGAGGAGGGAGGACCTTATCCCGATACTGCAGAGTATTCAGGAGAACGAGGGATACCTTTCGGAGGATGCCATTGTCAGAACTGGCAGGTACCTTGGTCTCAGCACGACAAAAATATATGGGCTGGCTACATTCTACGATCAGTTCAGGTTCATTCCTGCAGGCAGGATACATATAAGTATCTGCAACGGAACATCCTGCTTTCTTAACGGTTCCCGCTCGGTTATAACGCGGATCAAAGAGATAACAGGCATCGAACCTGGACAAACATCCCGGGACGGGTTGTTCAGCTACGAGATCGTATCGTGTATGGGAGGATGCACCAATGGTCCAATAATTTTGGTCAACGGCGATTATGTATCCCATGTAAGGCCCGAACAGTTACCTGACCTTATCGGGAAACTGAAATACTTATTTGAGAATGATTAGATGGAAGATCTGAAGAATTATCTTATAGCGAAGGTCCTCCTGTACGCCTCAGACACCCTTGATCCGGATGTGGAGAAGGAACTGCAGAAGGTGCGCAGGGAGCGGAGCAGTAAGCCTGTGATCAACGTTTCCTCCGGGACCAGCAGTATTATAGCGGGTTCGGAGAGAACATACAACTCGGTCAGGGCCTATCTATCCGAAAACAATTCTGCAGCATCTGTCGCCAGAGTGGGCTGTGCCGGGCCTGCCAGCTTCGAACCCATGGTCTGCATGCAGCTTCCGGGTAAGAATAAACTCTACTTCAGGAATATAACGGAGGAAAAGGTTGAACCCCTTCTTAACGGTGTGTTCCACAACGATATAGTGAATGATGATCTTGTTGGTCAGTCAGGGTCTGAAGGATTTGAACTGTGGCCGGGCATTCCCTTTATCGATGAGCTTCCGTTTTTCGCAGGCCAGAAGCGGGTGGTCCTTAACAACTGCGGGTGTTACGATCCCGAAAGTATTGAGGAATTCATAGCGCGCGGCGGATACCGGACCTACGTAAAAACGATCCGTAACTACACCTTTGAGGAAGTTTGCGATATTGTTGAAAAGAGTGGGCTCAGGGGCCGAAGCGGGGGTGGATATCTGACGGGACTTAAATGGAAACATGCCCTGAACACTGCTTCAGGAACCAGGTATCTGATCTGTAATGCCAAGGAGAGTGACCCGGGAGCCTTTACCGACAGAACAATTCTTGAGAGTGATCCCCACCGGCTGATCGAAGGGATTGCCATTGCCTCATATGCCATCGGCGCCTCGTCTGCCATTGTATATATGAGGAGGGGATCGGAACATGCCAGAAAAAGGATGCAGAATGCAATAAATATGGCACGCGATTACGGATTGCTGGGCCATAATATCTTTTCGAGCGGATATAATCTTGATATTTCAGTAAGATCAGAACCAGGTGCGTTCGTTTGTGGTGAAGAGACAGCTCTTATCAGTTCCCTCGAGGGTAAAAGGGGAATGCCGCAGATAAAGCCCCCATACCCTACAACAAGCGGCCTGCTGGGCAAACCCACAGTAATCAATAATGTCGAAACACTTATGAATGTTCCGCTCATAATGCAAAACGGGCCGGAATGGTTCCGAAGCATGGGAACAGAAAACAGTCCGGGAACAAAGATCTTTGCGCTCACCGGCAAAAGCCGTTTTTCGGGCGTGGTTGAAATTGAAATGGGGACTACCCTGAGAACTGTTCTGGATGAGGTTGCAGACGGCATAAGAGAGGGAAAGAACTTCAAAGCTATCCAGCTTGGCGGCGCCTCAGGCTTTTTTCTTACCGGAGAGAATCTCGACATCAGGGTTGACTTTGATGAGATGAAAGAGAAGGGAATCGGCATGGGTGCCGGCGGATTTGTTGTAGTAGATGAAAGTACCTGTATGGTCGATCTGGTAAGGTACTATATGGAGTTTATACGTAACGAGAGTTGCGGAAAATGCATCCCTTGCCGCGAAGGCACCGGCAGGATGCTTGAGATTCTTGAGAATGTCATCAGAAAGCCTGTCAGTGAAGATTCAGGAACAACCCTCGAACGGTTCAAGGGGGTGATGCAGCTCGAAACAATTGCCTCGGTGATGCAGGATACATCCCTGTGCGGTCTCGGACAAACGGCCCCCAATCCATTCCTGAGCGCAATGAGGAATTTCAGGGAGGAGTTTGAGGAACACATTTTTGACAGGGTGTGCCGTGCAAACATCTGCCGTGGATTAAGAACCTTCTCCATCGATGTTGATAAGTGCACGGGATGCACGGCTTGTGCAGCAAAGTGCCCGGTTAACGCGATATACGGAACGAGGCTTCAGCCCTACTTTATTGTTGAAGAGAAATGCACGGGCTGTGGTATATGCTTCGATATATGTAAATTCAGTGCAGTATTGGTTAAATAGGAGCTATGCTTTTTACGATCACAGTAAATAACGAGAAGATTAAAGCTGAAAAAGGCGAAACGATCCTCTCTGCCCTTAACCGCAACGGAATAATTATTCCGACTCTTTGCAGGATTAAGGATCTGACGCCAACCGGTGCCTGCAGGATGTGTGTGGTTGAAGTTGAGGGACGCGACAGGCTTGTTACCGCCTGCTCACAACCTGTTGAGGAATGGATGAAGATAAAAACCCATTCCCCGAGAGTGATAAGTGCCAGGAAGACCATTGTGGAACTGCTTCTCTCAACCCACCCCGATGACTGCCTCTATTGTGACAGGAACCTTAACTGCGAACTGCAGAGGCTATCCGAAGAGCTCAATATCAGGGAAAGGCGCATACGAGGCCGTAAGATAAAGCTCCGGCTCGATCAGTCGAGCCCCGCAATAGTGCGTGAATTGTCAAAATGTATCCTGTGTGGCAGATGTGTCAGGGTATGCGAAGAGGTTATCACCGCAAATTCGCTCGATTTCATCAATAAAGGCAGAAATACACATATAGGGGCAGCCATGGACAGGGATTTCAATTTCTCGAGCTGTATCCACTGCGGCCAGTGCGTAATGATCTGCCCTACCGGCGCTCTTCATGAGAAACACAGCATAACGGAGGTCCAGGAGTATCTTAACAAACCGGAAATAACAAAAGTCATTCAATACTCTCCGCTCGTTCCAATGGGAATAGCCGAAGCGCTCGGACAGAAATACAGCAGGGATTTTGAGAAGACCCTTAATGCGATCCTTCGCAAGATTGGATTTGACAGGGTCTTTTCAACAGGAACAGGCGCTGATATAGCCTTGAAAGAGACTGCCGGAGAACTGCAGAAGAAGATAGAGGAGAATTCGGAAAGTCCGCTTTTTATTACCGCCTGTCCCGCCTGGGTGAAGTATGCGGAACAGTTCATGCCCGATATTATTCCGTTGCTCTCTACTCTTAAATCTCCTCAACAGATTACCGGAGCCCTTGTAAAAACACTTGTGGCTGATCAGCTTGGGGTCCGGTCCGGTGAGATTTTTTCGGTCTCAGCCACACCCTGCGTTGCCATGAAATTTGAAGCACGCCGCGACGGCATGATGAAGAAAGGCATAAGTGATGTCGATTCCGTCCTTACTGT
>DIKJ01000158.1:27131-33442 GCA_002424525.1 Bacteroidales bacterium UBA5621
ATGGTGGAAGTATCGGGAGGCATGACTGAAGCAGTTTTAAGACTGCTTCACTTTAACAAATTCGGAAAAGAGATTGAAAACCATCTGTTCAGGAAACTTCGTTCCGGCAGTTCCTTCAGGGAGATCGCTCTTCCATACGAAGACAGAGAGGTAAGAGCTGCAGTGGTGGATGGTCTGAAGGGACTCGAAAAGTTAAAGATGAACATTGATTCGGGGATTGTGTATCACCTGGTTGAAGTAATGGCCTGTCCTTCAGGGTGCATAAACGGAGCAGGATTACCTTTCGTGACCTCCAGGGAGGAGATCAGGAACAGGTCAAAACTGATCTTCCAGGCTGATGAAACGGAAGCCATAAACCTGCCGGTAAAATCCCCTTCAATAATAAACCTTTACGGGAAATTACTGAAAGATAATAAGGAGATCGATGATCTTAAGTTATTCCATACGCATTTTGAAAGGAGAAATGTCCTGCTTTAATACTCAATTATGAATTAGTATGTTGGTCTACACCATAAAAGAACTTTGTCGCACCTGTTATACATGTGTCAGGGAGTGCCCCGCCAAGGCCATCCGTATAGTCGGTGGCCAGGCTGAGGTCATTGATGAGAGATGCATTGCATGCGGTAACTGCACAAAGGTATGCAGTCAGGGTGCAAAAGTATTCCTCGACACCACCGACAGGGTTGTGAAGATGCTGGATGGCAACCAGGAGGTAGCAGCTATTGTGGCTCCCAGTTTTCCTGCTGAATTTACAGAGATCAGCGACCATCGCATACTTGCAGGAATGATCAGATCGCTGGGATTCAAATATGTTGCAGAGGTCTCCTTTGGCGCTGATCTCGTGGCTGAGAGGTATAGAAAGCTTGTGGAGGAAAGCAGGGATTGCTTTATCTCATCGGATTGCCCTTCGATCGTAAACTATATAAAGTTTTATCATCCCGATCTTGTTGACCACCTGGCACCTGTTGTTTCACCAATGGTAGCCATGGGCAGGGTGATCCGTGGAAAGTACGGGAATGACACCCGGGTGGTGTTTATTGGTCCCTGTGTTGCCAAAAAGGCTGAAAGCAGCGAGATTGATGAGGCAATAACCTTTACGGAGCTCAGGGAGATGTTTACCGAAATGGAAATAACTCCTGAAGGGATACACCCTTCTGATTTTGATCCTCCGGCTGGCGGCAGGGGCGCAATCTTCCCGGTTACGCGCGGATTGTTGCAAACGGCCAACATAAACGACGACGCCATTACAGGCAATATCATTGCTGCCGAGGGACGTGAAGATTTCCAGAGTGCACTGAAGGAATTTGAGGCCGGGCTTATAAAAAACCAGCATATGGAACTCCTTTGCTGTGAAGGCTGTATAATGGGTCCGGGACTTTCAAAAAACGGCAAGCAGTATAACAGAAGAGCACAGGTTAGCAAATACGCAGCCGGCAAGATGGAAACCATCGACACTGAAGAATGGCAGAAAGCAGTTGAATATTATGCTGATCTCGACCTTTCCTTCAGGCACAGGCCTGAAGATCACAGGATCGATATACCCGATGAGGCTGAGGTTGCCAGGGTGCTCGTTTCAATGGGCAAAATATCAGATAAGGATCATCTTAACTGTGGTGCATGCGGATATGAAACCTGTACCGAACATGCCATAGCCATCACCAAGGGACTGGCTGAGATTGAAATGTGCCTCCCCTATACCATTGAAACCCTCCATAAATCAGTCAACGACCTTGCCCTCACCAACGAGAAGCTTATCTCGATGAAACAGGCGCTCAAACAGTCCGAGAAGCTTGCACACATGGGTCAGCTGTCGGCGGGCATCGCACATGAGCTCAATAATCCGCTCGGAGTGGTGATAATGTACAGCAACATATTGCTTGATGAGAGCAGTGCTGAGGATCCGGTCAGGGAAGATCTTAAACTGATCGTCGATCAGGCGGGAAGGTGCAAGAAAATTGTGGCCGGATTGCTTAATTTCGCGCGGAAAAACCAGGTCAATCATCAGCTTGTCAGCATCCGCGACCTGATAAATCACAGCCTTGAAAGTGTTATTGTTCCTGAAAATGTAAAAATTGATATCACCGACAGGACCAGCAACCCTGAAGCAATGTTCGATCCAGAACAGATGACCCAGGTGATAACCAATCTGATAAAGAACGCAATTGATGCCATGCCTGATGGAGGGTCTGTCGGGATCAGCCTGGAAGACACCCTGGGTGACGTTTCCATAACGATAAGTGACTCGGGAACGGGTATAAGGGCAGAGGACAGGGCCAAGATCTTCGAACCGTTCTTTACAACAAAGGGAATCGGTAAGGGTACGGGACTCGGGCTGGCTACTACTTATGGAATAGTAAAGATGCACAAGGGGCAGATCACCCTGGAATCGAATGATGATCCGTCTATCGGGCCGACCGGTACCAGATTCCGGATCGTTTTGCCAAGGAAAAAAGAATAACATAAAAGTGATATGAAGAGAAGTGATTATACAATTCTGGTGGTTGATGATGATTTTGATTATCTCTATCAGACTATTCTTGCTCTGGAGAAAGCAGGGTATAAGACGGTAAAGGCGGAAAGTCAGGCAGAAGCAGAGGCGCTTATTGCCCGTTTCAGGCCTGACCTGGCAATATTTGACCTTATGATGGAGAACGACGACAGCGGATTTATACTCTGTTATAAACTGAAGAAGAAATATCCTGAAGTTCCTGTCATCCTTGCCACTGCTGTGGCACATGAGACGGGAATAGCCTTCAGTCTTGATTCACAGCAGGAAAGATCGTGGATCAGGGCCGACAGGTATCTCGAGAAAGGGATCAGACCCGAACAACTCGATCAGGAGGTTATGAAACTCTTAAAGCTCTGATATGGCACTATTAAAAGTGTTGGTAGTTGATGACGAACCCGGAATAAGGTCCGGAGTCACACGCATTCTGCAAAACTTCCAGGTTAACTACCCGTTCATGGACGAGGAATATTCCTTTGAAGTTTATGAGGCTGCAACCGGTGAAGAAGGAATTGAGATGCTGGAGAGGGAAAAACCGGATATTCTCCTGCTTGACAATAAATTACCTGGAATACAGGGGATAGATGTCCTGGAATATCTCCGTGAGAAGAAATATGACATCGTGGTGGCAATGATCACTTCCTACGCCTCCCTGGATGTCGCTGTGAGGGCAACACGCGACGGCGCAACCGACTTTATCCCAAAGCCATTCACGCCACAGGAGCTGAAATCGAGTATCGAGAACATCACCAAGCAACAGTATCTGAAAAGAATAACCCACAAAATGAACCAGGAGGGCAAAAAGATCAGATACCAGTTCCTGTCGGTCCTGTCGCATGAGCTTAAAGCCCCTCTCAACGCAATTGAAGGTTACCTTAGAATGATGAAAGAGAAACAATCAGGGGACAGGATTGAAGATTATGAATCGCCAATCGAGAGATCCCTGCAAAGAGTGCAGGGGATGAGGAACCTTATCATGGACCTGCTCGATTTTACCAAGATTAGGCTTGAAAGGAAGCAGGAAAAGGTAATTGAGGTCGATCTTGCTGAGGTAGCCTCAGGGGCAATCGTTACTGTCCAGCCCTATGCAATACAAAAGGAAGTCACTGTAAATCTTATTGTTAAAGCTGATTCAAGGATAATGGCAGACCCGACCGATATGGATATTATTTTTAATAACCTGATCTCAAATGCGGTGAAATACAATAAAAACGGGGGCACTGCTGAGATTTCTGTAGACAGCAACGCAGATGAAGCAATTATACGATTTTCCGACACGGGAATAGGGATCAGCAAGGAGGACAAAGAGAACCTTTTCACTGAATTTGTGAGGATAAAGAACGACAAGACAAGAAACATTTCAGGAAGCGGCCTCGGTCTGTCGATTGTCAGGAAAGTCGTTGACCTTTATAATGGCAGTATAAGCGTTGAGAGCAAACCCGACGAGGGGAGCATTTTTACCGTACGAATTCCGAAACAACAATAATTTAAATCCAGGAAAAGATGAATACTCTGCCTGCCAAAACCGTAGAAAGACTGAGCGAATACAGAAGGACTCTCATGGGGTGCCTGAACGCGAAGCGTAACTACATTTACTCCCATCAGCTTGCCTCCCTTCTTCATATCACTGCTGTTCAGGTACGGCGCGACCTGATGCTGATAGGTTATTCAAGCGTTCTGAGAAAAGGCTACGACGTTAGGGAGCTTATAGATACGATCGGTAGAATAATAGATTCAGAAGAGACAATGAATGTGGCTATTATCGGTATCGGCAACCTTGGCAGGGCAGTAGCGGGATACTTCAAGGGCAAAAGATCGAAGCTCAATCTTGTGGCCTCATTCGATAACGATCCCCAGAAAGTAAATAAAGTTATCTCTGGTGTCAGATGTTATCCTTATCAGGAAATGGAGAAACTTATGGGTGAGCTGAATATCAGGATTGCAATACTCACCGTACCCGCCGATTATGCCCGCGAAACTGCAGAGAATACTATCCGTTTCGGGATAAAGGGCATTCTTAATTTCACCACTGTTCCGTTAAATGTGCCTTCGGGTATCTTTCTCGAGGAGTATGATATGATTACCTCAATGGAGAAGGTCGCATATTTTGTAAAGGAGAACAGGTTTTAGCTACCCCCGGTAATGAATATTTTCAGAAGTTTTGAAGAAGCGGGGAGCATCCGGAATCCCGTGGTGACAACAGGTTCATTTGACGGAGTGCATATTGGCCATAAAACCATTCTTGAGAGGCTCAGGATGCTTGCCGAAAGACATGGCGGAGAATCGGTCCTGATAACATTTCATCCTCACCCCCGGAAGGTCCTCTATCCCGATTCGACAGGTAAGGATCTGAAGCTGATCAGCTCTCAGGAGGAAAAACTGGAACTGCTCAGGAAAGCGGGCCTTGATAACATAATAATCATCGAATTCACTAAGGATTTCGCGAAAACCACCAGCGAGGAGTTTGTGAGGGACATGCTTCACGGTATACTAAATGCCCGGGTTGTAGTTGCCGGATTCAACCATCATTTCGGATTTAACCAGAAAGGGGATTACAAACAGCTGTGGGATATGAGGTCCAGATATGGTTTCGAGGCGGAAGAGATACCCGAGCAGGAGGTACAGAACGAGACTGTAAGCTCCACAAAGATACGAAAGGCCATAAGCCAGGGTAACATAATGAGAGCCAACGCCTACCTCGATCATTACTATATAATCATTGGAACCCCCGTTTTTTACCCTTATGATAATCCTGATCTGCAGATCAATCTGTGCAGGATCCCGCTTACAGAGGAGAGCAAGCTCCTGCCGGCTCGGGGGATTTATGCGGTCTCGGTGGAATCGGGAGAGTCGCGCATGAGAGGTATGGCAATAATTCACCAGACAGGGGATGTAGAGGACGAAGTTCTTCTCAACCTTTTTGATGATGAAAATAAGATCATTAACAACAGGTGCATCCTCTTTTTCCATAAAAGGATCCATGGATCAGTCGACCTCAGCGACCATGGAAATGCAGCGATCCGTCTTGCCAGGACGAAAAATGAGATCACGGATCTTATTTACTGACAGTCGTTACGCCGCTCAAGCCGTTTATTAAGTATCTTTGTACCGTCTTATTTAACTATTAGTCCATGCGCTTTTCACCCGAGAAATTAAGTATTCCGGATCAGAGGATGAAACCTTTCATTGATCCTGACGAAATATGGAACTTCATCCACAATTCCAGGCCCGATAAAATCAGGGTCCGTGAAGTTATTGCCAAATCTCTCGGAAAGAACAGGCTGACCATGGAAGAGACCGCAGTGCTTGTAAATGCTGTAGGGACTGATCTTGTTGATGAGATACGGCAGGGGGCACGTGAACTGAAGGAGAATGTTTATGGGAACAGAATTGTACTCTTTGCTCCTCTCTATATCGGGAACAGGTGCACCAACAACTGCCAGTATTGTGGCTTCAGGGTCTCTAACAGAGAGGCTGTGCGTAAAACACTCTCCGATGATGAGATAATTGCAGAGGTTGAGGCTCTCGAAGATAATGGTCAGAAAAGACTCATCCTGGTGTATGGCGAGCATCCGGATTACTCTGCAGAATATATTGCCCATACTGTTAAGCTTGTTTATGGTATTAAAAAGGGACACGGCGAGATAAGAAGGGTGAATATCAATGCTGCTCCTTTCGACATCGAAGGCTTCAGGACAGTAGGAGAGTCAGGAATAGGTACCTACCAGATTTTCCAGGAGACATATCATCCGGAAGCCTACAAGTGGTATCATCCCTCGGGCAGGAAGAAAGATTATGAATGGCG
>DIKJ01000158.1:33505-69663 GCA_002424525.1 Bacteroidales bacterium UBA5621
AGGCACACCAATCACCTCGAGGCCTGTTACAACATAGGCCCGCATACCATTTCCTTTCCCAGGATAAAGGATGCCCTCAGCCTCAACCTCGACAATAAATATCAGACGACGGATGATGATTTCAGGAAGCTGGTGGCTATTCTCAGGCTTGCGGTACCTTACACCGGGCTTATCCTTACAGCAAGGGAGGCACCGGAAGTTCGTCGTGAGGTATTGCAATATGGTGTTTCTCAGATAGATGGTGGTACCAAACTGGAACTGGGCTCCTATTCCGATTCAAAGAACGAGGAGCAGAATCTTAACAGGGAACAGTTCAAAATAAGCGACTCCAGATCACTTGCGGAGGTCATAGACGAGCTTCTTTCAAGTGATTATCTTCCATCGTTCTGCACCTCGTGCTACAGGATGGGGCGGACAGGCGAGCATTTCATGGAATTTTCGGTTCCGGGATTCATAAAGAGATTCTGTACTCCGAATGCCATACTTACGCTCTCAGAGTATATCTGTGACTACGCTACGGATGAGGTAGCTGAAAAAGGCTGGAAGGTAATCGAGAAAAATCTTCAGAAACTTGATTCCGGGGTCGAGAACCATACCAGGGAAAAGATAGAGAGGATCAGAAGAGGGGAGAGGGATCTTTATTTTTAGACCGAAGATGAGAAGCGGAAAGGGGTGAGAGTAAAATGCTTAACAGCAGCAAACTATATTAGAGATGATAAAAGTACTGGGAATAAAGATCATCGACCGGATAAAAGAGGCCGGTCTTACACAGGGAATATTGTCAAAGTATTCTTCCGTTATCACTACCCGCCTGGGATTTCATGAGGTTACAGACAGCCTGTGCAGCCGTGAAGCGTATATCATTCTGCATCTAAGGGACAATCATGCGGAATCTGAAAAGCTTCGGTTGGAGCTTGAGCCGCTTGGAGGCATACTGATCAGGGAGATGGTATTTGAGACTGATTTACCTGATGCCACGGAAACAACGTACAGCGGATCAACAGAGGTCATCGGGATCCTCGTTGAGCAAAATCGTGATGTGATCATTTCGGTGCAAAAGATACTGACCTCCTACGGATGTTATATCCGTACCCGACTGGGAGTCAATGAGATTTTCTTTGGGAGGCAGGCCGGCCTGATAATACTCGAACTGACAGGCGAGCATAGACAGCGTGATTTGCTCGAGTCAGACCTCAGAAAACTCAGCGGAGTGCATGTAAGGAAGATGGTGTTTTAGAAACAGGTACTGGGTCCTGGGTCCTTGGTCCTTGGTCCTGGGTGCAACCAAGGCTATCTACCGATAATTTGTCCAAAGAAGACGGCATTCATAAAGATCTTGCTGGTTCCGTACCAGATAGCCCTGAAGTTGGTGTTGTCGTAAATGGAGATTACCCTGTTTCCATGAACACTGGCAAATGCTGAACCTTTGATCCTTCCGATGTTCTCTTTTGTGCAATAGCCGCTCAGTAACGGATCATCTGAATATTTTACCGGATTACTGTAGATATCCGCATTGGTTTTTGCGACACTGGTTCCCGACTTGAAGACCGGAAGCCTGTCCCTGGTAAATCCAAAGCAAAGAGGGTGTGTCAGGTCAAGCCTTGTTTCAAATATGGAACCCGGAATCTGGTGTACCTGCCTGTCAGCCTGACGGTTGGCATAGACTCCCTCTATTCTGTCAGGGGTGAAAGCCGGGACATACACTATTTCGGCGAACTTATTTCTCGATAGCCAGTTATTTCCTCCCTTATAGCCGATAAGAGTGCCTCCCCTCTGATTCCAGGATCTTAAATTGTCTGTTCCTGAACCGCTTATATCAGGCGACCCGGTAATAATGATCACATTATAGCGGCTCAGGTCTGCTGATCCCAGCCTTGCAGGAGTCATCAGCGTAAGAGGGATCCCGAACCTTGTATCAAACATGTGCCATATCTCACCAATATCGGAACTGCTTGTGCCATCTCCGGCGATGATCAATACAGAAGGTTTTTGCAGTACGTTGAAAGCAGCGCTTCCGATATCTATTCCTTCGGGTGTAAGGCCCGTGCTAATTCCATAAATGGTTATTCTGCAGTCTTTTGCGACAGATTCCAATAAACTGAAAAGCTGTTCACTGTCAGTTGTCTGGCCACTGGCAGGAATCAGAATGGTTCCCATGGCAAACTCCTTCATCAACGAACCGTCGTTAATGGTGAACTTGCTTGTTGCCACGCGACACCTGATACCTGCATTTTGCAGGGTATACAATGCCCTGGGAGCCAGATACTCATTCCATTCAAAAAGATAACCATACGTATTTCTACCGGCCAGAAGCCTGCCCGTTGCCACGGGAGGGCTTGTCAGTTCTGCACCTGTAAGTCCCTGCATCTCTTTTGACCGGGTTATCCCTGTATATTGAATATTGAATGACATCGGCAACACCCATGTTGATACATCATAAAACACGCTGTCGGTGAATTCACTGACCGGTTCAAAAAGACTTCTGATAAAACGATATTCAGTTTGCCTCAACGGAACCACATAACTGTTGCCGGCCTTGTACAGGACTCCCTCCCTCGTTATGTCCCTGTTGAGCATGAACACCCTGATCCGGTGCTGTAACAGGTTGCTGATGAATTCCGATACTCTGGAATTATCATCAGGCTCAGTGAATATGTACGCTTTAACAGGATGTTTATCAGCAAGGATAAGTGCATCCCTGTAGAAGTTTCTCTGGCTTTCCAGGAGCTTATCCTTCATTTCAAGCCCTGCCTGCAGTGATGAGAGCGATACAGTGAACTGGTTCCTTATCGCGAAGGGGAACGACAGCATTCCGCCCGGGGTTTCCCTCAGATGTCCCCTTACACCAGCCTGTTCAAAGAGGATCCCGACCGAACCATGAATGTCGGGATATGAGGAACCTTTGCCGACATAGAAATCATCATAGCCCTCTTCAGTATAGTAAAGGCTGCCGATCGCATTGAGGTACTTCTCGTGATATTTTCCAATCCCTGCCGTAAGATCCTGATTATCCGGAGGTGTAAGAGGGTTATTGCGGCTCTGGACACCCGGCTGGAAGAAGAATGTAGTGTTTGCTCCCATTTCGTGGTGGTCGGTATTGATATTAGGCTTCCAACGGTGGAATGCTGCCACACGGCCTACCGATTCAGGGTGCTGAAGCATTATATAATCGCGGTTAAGATCAAACCAGTAGTGGTTTGTTCTTCCCCCCGGCCAGTACTCACTGAACTCCCATGATAAGGGATCGGGGTTGTCATTAAGGCTTTTTGTGAAGTTCACCCATGAAGAATGGCGTTGCATCCCGTCGGGGTTGAGTGAGGGATCAATAAGGATGACTGTATTCTTCAGAAGTTCGTCAATCTCCTTTCCTTCTCCGGCAACAAGATGATAAGCTGTCAGGACAGATGCGTTCGGGGCACTGGATTCGTTGCCGTGGACACCGTAACCCAGCTTGATGAAAACAGGCATTCCTGCTATATCGATGCTTCCCGACACCGAAGGATCACAGAGCTGAAGATGCTGTTCGCGCAGTCTCTCAAGGTTCCTTATATTCTCCGGTGAACTGATAATAAGGTTTCCGAGTGCCCTCTTTTCGTGGCTTCTGCCATACTCCTCCCAGATAGCCCTCTCAGATACTTCAGCCAGTTTCAGCATGTAGAAAATGAGCTTGTCGTGGGTCAGATGCCATTCTCCGATACCATGTCCGGCAAACCGGTCAGGAGCCGGAATTGCAGGGTTATACCTCACCCCTTCAGGGAGGTAATAATCCAAACCTGCCTGTGGCTTAACAACTATAACAGTAAAAAGCATCAGTAACGACAATGTTATCCTTTTCATATTGGTCATTGAATTATTAATTGATTATATGTAAGCTTATTAATCTCCCCTCTCTACGCTTTACGCTCTCCTCTCTACGCTCTCCTCTCTACGCTCTCCTCTCTACGCTCTCCTCTCTACGCTCTCCTCTCTACGCTCCCCGCTTCCTCCTCTCAAAATGTCCTGAGTCTCCCCATTCCCCGTAAACAACTTCGTTGTCAGCCAGGCTTACCCTTGCCTCAAGACAGCTCTTGCAATCCTCAGCAGAATCGTCAGTACAGGGTTTGTTTTCATACAACTTATAGCTGTCGCGGTATTTACCCGGCGTTATATTGGGCATGAGTATGTTTGCACCGATTCTCACGGCTTTTTCCCTTCCGATGGGATCGATTGCCTGAAGTGCCGTTGCGGCAACTATATTGATGTCCTTCATCATAATCCTCAGGACGGCAATCATTTTCAGTGTCAGGCTGAATCTCTCATTTAGGGGCAAAAGCTGGTCAGCCTGAGCAAATAATGGTGTATCAGCATGTTCGAGATACGGGCCCATGCCGCACATATCAACATCAAACTCCTGCATGAAGAGCAGGTCACCGGCCAGATCGCTGAGAGTCTGGAACGGCAAACCTATCATGACACCTGTACCGGTCTGGTAACCAATATCCTGCAGGCTTTTCAAACAGGCAAGTCTTCTGTCGAAATCATGTTTTTTGTTATTGGGATGGATCTTGCTGTAAAGATCCCTGTTGGTTGTCTCGACGCGAAGGAGGTATCTGTGGGCCCCTGCCTCATACCATCTTTTATATACCTCATGTTTCTGTTCCCCTACAGATAATGTGATGCCCAGCTCTCCTCCGGACAGCTCTTTGATCCTGTGCAGGAGGTTTTCGATACGGTCCGTGACAGAATTGCTTTCCAGCTCACCTGACTGGAGGGCTATTGATCCGTACCGGTTCTCCCAGGCGAATCTTGCCGCAGCAAGAATCTCGTCGTCCGACAGAGAATAACGTTTGAGGTTCCTGTTTCCTTTTCTGATACCGCAGTAGAGGCAATCTTTTCCGCATACGTTGGAAAACTCTATAAGTCCCCTGAACCAGACTTTTTTCCCGATATACTGCTCCTTTACCTCAGCAGATCGCCTGAAGAGCATAGTTCTCTCTTCACCTTCCGCTGCAAGCAATCTGATAAGATTGTCTTTAGAAAAGTCCTCTTTCTCCAGTATCTCCTTTACAGTCATCATATCGTTATAATCAATTCTTTAACAGATAGTTATCTGAATCATATTGCTCAAGGCCAGGCTGAAGGTCTTGCAGGTCTTGCGGGTCTTGCAGGTCTTGAAGGTCTTGCAGGTCTTGCAGGTCTTGCAGGTCTTGCAAGTCGTGCATTCCGTTGCATGGAACTTCGTCGCGTTGCTCCTTGTCTCCCTTTCTCCCCCTCTTTCTTCTAAAATCCCCTTCCAAACATACCCCACAGTGTTACTTTCAACTCTTCCCACCGTCTCATAGCTGAGTATGCAAAGTCGCTGGTATATTGTGTCAGGTACTCCCTGGCCTCTTCATTCTTTCCCTGGCTGACCAGTTCCACCACCCTCTTTTCCACCGCAGGCATTTCCTCAAAGGCTTTCTTTTCGAGACCGGCAACGGCAGGCTCGATCAATGGCCTGCTTCTCGACCAGTTTACTGTGGCCAGCCTGTTGGTTTCCCTGAACGACCATAATGCAGCATCCTGCCGGTACCTGTGCTGGCCGCAGATGCTGAATGACTGCGGGAGCCTCAGCACTCCGGAAAAAACTGGTATGCGGGGGCTCTGGCCCGGGTTATCAAATGAGAACCATGCAACGGCTCCAACTTCATCGGGCAGCCAGCTCCTGCACTGGATCACATGAGAATAGGAGCACCCGGCTATTGCAATGGTCCTCTGCCGTTCAATAACACCTGGCTCTAACTCATTCAACAGTGTTCTGAGATCATTGTTCATCCAGTTGCTGACAACCGGAGAAACGACCTTCTCCTCAATCTCGTTGCCGCTTTCATCTTTCCTTTTAACAGTCACCAGCAGATTTCTTGTCATGTCCCAGGGTGTCCCTTCGTAGGTCTCGCGAAAGAATTTCATCACATCGGTTACCGAAAGCTTTTTTTCGGGCTTTACGGAGAATGGGAGCTCATCGTCATCTATCGAAAGGTTCAGGGAGGGAGCCAGAGAGCTGAGCACATAGAATTCACGGATCGCAAAAGGCTTTCTGTCGCCCAGAATTTTCCAGAACTTAAGCGGTTCTTTACCGTCCCAGTATCCGAGTTTCCTGGCAACTTTCTGCAAATCGGTGCTGTAAATGAAATAATCGGGATTGTTAAAATCGATTACGGATATGCGCGGGATATTTGCCGCGACACCGGCATGATCGTCGGGAATCCTCTGGGCGCACCAGATTGCTGAGGGTTTTCCCTTGCCTGAACCGGCAATCTCCATCTGCCAGACCTCCATTGGGTCAGCAATTGTAATACACTCAGCAAGATCGGCATACCCGTATTCTTCAGCAAGCCGGCCTATCAGCCTTATTGCCTCTCTCGCGGTTCTGCACCTCTGAAGAGCGATTTTCTGAAGCTCTTCAATGAGAAACATGCCCTCTTCATTTACAAGCTCCTCCCGGCCATAAATTGTTGTTTCGCCGATAGCAAGCTGTTTTTCGTTCAGACAAGGATAAGCCGTGTTCAGGTAAGCGTACGTCTCCCCGGCTTCAGGTATCTCTCCTTTTTTTGTGACCCTGCCCATGTCCCAGGCCTCTTCTGTATGGAGCATTCCTGCATAGACAGGATGCATTGCCCCTTTTTCATGCCTTGTCCGGGGGAATATTTCCAGCCATGTCCTGTAGTTTCCGTCGCAGGTGTGGGAGGTGATAACCGAACCATCGGTGGTGGCAAGTCGCCCAACCATTATGGTGGTACAATTCTCGTCGTATTCATGAGCAGTGCTCCTGCCATTCAACTGAGAAAAAGCGGTCAGTGAAAATGCCGCCAGATAAACAACAAGGAAAAGGAACGGATAAAGTTTATTCATAGATGGCATACTTGTGCAATTAAAATCAAATAACAGATCTCCAAAAATAACTTTTTTTCCATTCTGCTTCTCATTTATTCTTTCGTATCTGTTATCATGATCTCTCAGCTGTTTTGTACAGTTTATTTTTATTATATTGCCCGTCCTAAATGCAATAAGATCGTCTTGACAAGGTGTTTCTTTAAGTCCCGATCATGATAAATGACAAACTAATAAATCCAGAAAGCATCGTTGTTGTGGGAGGGTCTGAAGATCTTTTCAAACCGGGAGGAAAGGTCCTCAGGAATATTATTGACAGCAACTTCGAAGGGAATCTGTACGTTGTCAATCCAAAGCAGGATCTTGTTCAGGGGATAATTTCATATCGGGATCCGGACCAGCTTCCTCCTGTTGATCTGGCCATTCTTGCTATCCAGGCCGGATTGTGCCTTCCTGTGGTAGAAACTCTGATCAGTAAAAAGAATACCAGGGCATTTATAATTATTTCAGCAGGTTTCAGCGAATCGGGAGAGGAGGGGAGAAAGCTGGAGGAGGCAATTGCGCGCGTCATTGACGAGGCGGAAGGTTGTCTGATCGGCCCTAACTGCATTGGCGTGATCACTCCCGGGTATAGCGGCGTGTTTACTTCGCCTGTTCCAAGGCTTAACAGCAGGGGATGTGATTTTGTTTCAGGATCAGGTGCGACAGCTGTTTTTATTTTTGAGTCGGCGCTTCCGAAAGGTCTTACTTTTGCCAGTGTCTATTCAGTAGGCAACAGCGCCCAGACTGGTATTGAGGAGGTTCTTGAGTACTGGGACGAAACGTATGTGCCGGGAGTCAGTTCCCCGGTCAAGCTCATTTACGTTGAGAGCATCAGCAATCCTGACAAACTCCTGCACCATGCCTCTTCCCTTATACGAAAGGGATGCTTCATTGCTGCGATCAAAGCCGGCATAACTGAAGCCGGCAGCCGGGCCGCATCGTCACATACGGGTGCAATGGCTTCTTCCGATTCGGCCGTTGAAGCGCTGTTCCGTAAGGCAGGTATTGTAAGATGTTCGGGACGTGAAGAGATGACCACCGTTGCTTCGGTATTTTTTCACAAACCTCTTAAGGGAAGGAATATCGCGATAATCACACATGCCGGAGGACCTGCAGTGATGCTTACAGATGCCCTTGCAGCAGGCGGAATGAATATACCGCTTATCACAGGTGAGGATCATGATAAACTGCTGGCAATGATGAATCCCGGTGCCTCAGCAGTCAACCCGATTGACATGATCGCGACTGCCACGGAGGAACAGCTGAGCAACGTTATTGATTATGTTGACAAAAACCTTCCTTCAATCGACGGGATGACCGTAATATTCGGAAGCAACGGGCTCAACGACATGATGGAGATCTATGATCTTCTTCACAGAAAGATACTTGAGTGTAACAAGCCTCTTTACCCTATCCTTCCATCGGTCTCGAGTTCGCGGGCTGAGTTGGAATATTTCATGGGGAAAGGGCACATTAATTTTCCCGATGAAGTTGTGCTGGGCCGGGCCCTGACGAAAATCTCAAACACACCGTACCCCGCAGATGAAAAGATCTTTCTCGAGAATATTGATATTCCGCTTATCAGGAATATAATTGAGAATGCCGGGCCTGGCTATCTTGAACCTTCTGCTATACAGCAACTTCTTAAAGCTGCTGAGATCCCGTTCGTTGAAGAGGTTGTTGTCACAAACAGGCGGCGGCTGGCAGTAACGGCGGAAAGAATGGGCTACCCTCTTGCGCTGAAGGTTGTGGGACCTGTACATAAATCCGACGTGGGAGGTGTAACACTGAACATCAAATCGAAGAAGCATCTTGAGGCAGAATTTGCCAGGATGAAAAGGATAAGGGGAGTGAAAGCCGTAATGGTCCAGAAAATGCTTTCAGGCGCAGAACTTTTCATTGGTGCCAAATACGAACCAAGGTTCGGACACGTTATTCTCTGCGGACTGGGTGGTATTTTCGTCGAGGTCCTTGGTGATGTCTCCTCAGGACTTGCTCCGCTGACCTTCAGGGAAGCGGAGTCGATGATAAGGAGCCTTAAGGGCTACAGGATCATCAAAGGGACAAGAGGCAAGCCGGGGATAAATGAAAAAATATTTGTTGAGATAATCGTAAGGCTCTCCAGTCTGCTCAGGTTTGCAACGGAAATAAAGGAAATGGACCTTAATCCGCTTATCGGCGGGCCAGATGTCATAACGGTCGTAGATGCAAGGATCAGGGTTGAAAAATGATTATGATGATATTTTGAAACCCCGGTGAAGTTATGCTCATTTTCATTCTTGATTATTACTAAAAACAATTACCATGGTCATTCCACAGTTATCGGTATTTATTGAAAACAGATCAGGAAGACTTACCGAAGTGCTTGAAGTGCTTGGCAGGGAAGATATTAAGATCACTGCACTGACGGTTGCTGACACTTCGGAGTTCGGGATCCTGCGGCTGATTGTATCCGATTCCGAAAAAGCGAAGGAAGTACTTAAAGGTCAATCATTTACGGTCAATATTACCAATGTGATTTCTGTTATTGCTCCAAATGAGGCAAAGCATTACGCCAGATTACTGAGAATTTTGTCCGACAGGGACATAAGCATTGAATATACCTATGCATTCGCCAGGGGATCGAAGGCGGTTATAATTCTCCGGTGCAATAATAATGAGGAAGCCATAAAGGCTTTAAAGGAGAATGAGATGGAACTTCTCAATGCGAGCGAGTTGTTTAAGATCTGAGTGTAACACAATTCAATTATACTGAATGGAAATCTGGAACGGACATTTTGAGTGCATGGACCGCCTTGATCTTAAAAAGGTTCAGAGTGAAAGGCTTATGGAAACCGTTGAACGATCATACTTCAATGTTCCCTATTACCGTCATAAAATGCAGGCGGCAGGGCTGGGTCCGGAGAGCATCGGTTCGATAGATGACCTTCACAGGCTTCCGTTTACCACCAAGCAGGATCTCCGCGATAATTATCCGTTCGGTCTGTTTGCTGTCCCGATGAGCGAGATTGTGCGCATCCATGCCTCTTCAGGCACCACGGGCAAACCTACCGTTGTGGGATATACCCGTCACGATATAGCCACATGGTCGGAAGTTATGGCCCGCACCCTGAAATGCGCCGGTGCAGGAAGAAACGATTTCATACAGGTTGCCTACGGTTACGGGTTGTTCACCGGAGGACTGGGGCTTCATTATGGCGGGGAAAAGATCGGAGCGTCGGTAATACCTGTTTCTGGTGGAAATACCAGCCGGCAGATACAGTTAATGTGCGATTTTGGCAGTACGGTCCTGGCCTGTACACCCTCCTATGCCCTTTATCTTGCAGAAGCACTTCAGGAGAACCAGGTTGACCCCTCCGACATTAAACTGAGGGTTGGCGTTTTTGGCGCTGAACCCTGGACAGAAAAGATGAGGAGGGAGATAGAAACGAAACTCAGGATAAAAGCGATTGATATCTACGGACTAAGCGAGGTCATTGGCCCCGGTGTGGCGAGCGAATGCATGGCACAGGAGGGATTGCATATAAATGAGGATCATTTCTATCCGGAGATCATCGATCCGGACACCCTGCAGGTTCTGCCGGAAGGAAGCATGGGAGAGCTCGTGTTCACGACCCTGACAAAGGAAGGATTACCACTTATCCGGTACCGCACCCGTGATCTTACAAGGCTGACATCCGAAAGATGCAGGTGCGGCAGGACAATGATCAGAATGGAAAAATGCCTGGGACGGAGTGACGATATGCTGATTGTCAGAGGAGTAAACCTCTTCCCGTCCCAGGTTGAAAACGTGCTTCTTGAAATGAGCGAAATAAAACCCCATTACCTGCTGGTCGTCGACAGGGTGAACAATCTCGACACCCTTGAGGTGCAGGTTGAGGTTGATGAGGCGTTTTTTCTTGATAAGATAAGCCAGCTGGAGGCTCTGCGGATGAAAATTCAGGAGAGTCTTGAGACATCCCTGGCTCTGGGGGTGAAAGTCACTCTGGTGGAACCAAAAAAACTGGAACGGAGTGAAACAAAAGCAAAACGTGTAATTGACAAAAGAAGATTCTAATACCATGAGGAACATTGCTGTTATACCAATACCAGAAGAGATAATAAGAAAGCTCGCGGAGGAAACCGGAATAAGGTCAGCGGGAAGCGCGTCTATCCGCGAAATAGTACAGCTTGTCAACAGGCTTGAACAATCTACGGGAATAAAGTTTGTCAGAATGGAGATGGGAGTGCCCGGGCTCCAGACGTCTGAAATCGGGAAAGAAGCAGAGATAGCCGCGATCAGGGAGGGTGTCACATCGTCATATCCAAACATAACGGGGATAACTCCACTCAAGAATGAGGCCTCACGGTTCGTTAAGCTCTTCCTCAATGCTGACGTGAGTCCCCGGGGATGCATACCGACTGTCGGTTCGATGATGGGCGGAATGGTGGCATTCCTTGTGGCAAACCGCAATGACAGGACAAAAGAAGGAACTCTTTTCATCGATCCGGGTTTTCCTATTCAGAAACAGCAGGTGAAAATGCTCGGACACGATTACTTTTCTTTTGATGTCTATAACTACAGGGGGAAAAAGCTCAGGGAAAAACTTGAATCATATTTAAGGACAGGATTGATCTCATCCCTGCTTTTCTCCAACCCGAACAACCCAACCTGGATCTGCCTGAACGAGGAAGAACTTGCCATCATCGGTGAACTTTGCCGTCGGTATGATGTTATTGTGATCGAGGATCTGGCTTATTTTGGCATGGATTTCAGAAAAGACTATTCAAATCCCGGCGTCCCGCCCTTTCAGCCTTCAGTTGCACACTATGCTGACGACTACATTTTGCTGATCTCAAGTTCCAAGATCTTCAGCTATGCAGGACAGAGAATAGGCATAATGGCTATCTCCGATCATCTGTACGATCGTTCCTATCCCGATCTTTTAAGGTATTATTCAACTGATAAATTCGGACATTCAGCTATCTTTGGGGCTTTATACGGATTATCGGCCGGAGTCACACACTCAGTTCAGTATGGGCTGGCTGCGCTGCTTAAGGCTGTTAATGACGGTACTTACAAATACCGGGAGGATGTGATTGTTTACGGCGAGAAAGCCCGGATAATGAAGAAACTCTTTACAGAAAATGGTTTTAAAATTGTATACGACCGCGACCTTGATGAACCTCTGGCTGACGGGTTCTATTTCACTATTTCATATCCCGGCATGACAGGAGGTGAACTGATCGACAGGCTTCTGTGTTACGGTGTAAGCGCCATCTCGCTCGATTCGACCGGGAGTGAAAGGCAGGAGGGCCTCAGGGCATGCGTTTCGCAGATTCCAATGGAGCTGTTTGGTGATCTTGAATTCCGTCTGAAACGTTTCTTTGAGGAAAATCCTGTAAATTTATAATAATCAATAAAGCAAAATGGCAAAAGTAAAAGGAAGTATTGTAGTGAATATTGAAAAATGCAAGGGATGTGAAGTGTGTATGGTTTCGTGTCCTACCGGCACCATTGCCATGGCGAGGGAGGTCAACAGCAAGGGGTATAATTATGCCTGGCCTGCAAATCCCGACCTCTGTATAGGGTGCGCCAACTGCGCCATTGTGTGCCCCGACGGTGTAATAACTGTTTACAAAACAAAAATATAGACCGGCAATGGAAAGGGAGCTGAGATTAATGAAAGGTAATGAAGCGGTTGCGGAAGCTGCAATAAGGGCAGGGGCCGACGGGTATTTCGGATATCCGATCACACCGCAAAGCGAGATACTTGAATATCTGATGGAAGCCAGGCCTTATCAGACAACAGGCATGGTTGTCCTTCAGGCTGAAAGTGAGATAGCAGCCATTAACATGGTATACGGCGGAGCGGCTTGCGGAAAGAGGGTGATGACAACCTCATCATCGCCGGGGATAAGCCTTAAGCAGGAGGGGATCACATATATAGCAGGTGCGGAACTGCCATGCCTCATTGTTAACGTTGTAAGGGGAGGACCGGGCCTTGGGACTATCCAGCCTGCACAATCGGATTATTTTCAAGCAGTTAAAGGGGGCGGGCATGGCGATTACCACCTTATCGTCCTTGCTCCGGCTTCGGTCCAGGAGATGGCTGATTTTGTAGGGCTGGGTTTCGACCTGGCTTTCAGATACCGGAATCCGGTGATGATCCTGTCAGACGGTGCGATCGGACAGATGATGGAAAAAGTCTATCTCAGTCCTCAGAAAGAAAGATCGAAGGAGGTACCCGAATGGGCAACAACGGGAAAACCTCCCACACGCGAAAGAAATATTATAACATCACTGGATCTTGATCCCAGAGCACAGGAAGTATTCAATCAGAAGCTCATAGCCAAGTACGATGAGATCAGGGAAAAAGAGGTCCGCTATGAGGAGTTTCAGTGCCAGGATGCAGAATACCTTCTGGTTGCCTACGGCACAAGTGCCAGGGTGTGCCAGAAATCTGTTCAGCTGGCAAGGGCGGAAGGACTGAGGGTTGGATTGCTCAGGCCAATAACCCTGTTCCCGTTTCCGACAGTAAGGATCCGTGAACTGGCAGATCAGGTAAAAGGCATGATGTCGGTGGAGATGAGCGCCGGACAGATGGTGGAGGATGTTATGCTGGCTGCCAACGGGAAGGTGCCAGTTGTGCACTTTGGAAGAATGGGAGGGATCGTTACTACACCCGATGAGGTGGTCGAGAATCTTAAATCAAAAATATTGAGAGTCTGAAATATGGCAGAAATAACCGGAATAAAAGAGATTATCAGACCTGAGAATCTGGTCTATAAAAGGACAAAGGTAATGACAGACAGCATCCTGTCATACTGTCCGGGCTGTGGTCACGGCACGGCCCATCGCATACTGGCTGAGATAATAGATGAGGAGGGTCTTCAGTCAGAGACTATCGGAGTCTCTCCCGTCGGTTGTGCGGTGCTTATGTACAATTTTCTCGATATAGACTGTCAGGAAGCAGCACACGGAAGAGCCCCGGCAGTTGCTACAGGAATCAAAAGACTTTTACCGGACAAGTTCGTGTTCACCTATCAGGGCGATGGCGACCTTGCGGCAATAGGAACTGCCGAGACCATACATACATGCAACAGGGGCGAGAACATCCTTATGATCTTCATTAATAACGGGATATATGGTATGACCGGAGGCCAGATGGCTCCTACGACCATCCCGGGCATGAGATCTTCTACATCACCCTATGGCAGGGACGTAAAGATTATGGGTAATCCCTTAAAAATGACCGATATAGTTGCTACGCTCCCCGGTACATATTATGTTACCAGGCAGAGTGTTCATACCCCTGCAAATGTGCGCAAGACCAAAAAAGCCATGCGCAAGGCAGTTCAGTATCAAAAACTTAACAGAGGCACCTGTTTCATAGAAATTGTCTCAAACTGCCCATCCGGATGGAAAATGACGCCTGTCGAGTCAAACAAGTGGATGGAGGAGAATATGTTTCCCTATTATCCTCTTGGAGACCTTAAGATCCCTGCGGAAGAATCTGTATAATGACCTAATGACAGAAGCAAAATGACTGAAGAAATAATTATAGCAGGATTTGGCGGACAGGGTGTCCTGTCGATGGGTAAGATTATGGCCTATTCCGGAGTGATGGAGGATATGGAGGTCAGCTGGATGCCATCCTACGGTCCCGAGATGCGTGGCGGCACTGCCAACGTCATCGTTATCCTCAGCACTGAAAGGATCAGCTCACCTATTATCAGAAGCTTTGACACCGCGATAATACTTAACCAGCAATCGCTCGATAAATTTGAGGGTTCCGTAAAACCCGGAGGGATACTTATATACGACGGCAATGGAATAACCCGCCATCCTGAGAGAAGCGATATTACGGTGTATCGCGTCGATGCGACGGAAGAGGCTGTAAGGATGAAGAGCCCCAAAACGTTCAACATGATCGTCCTGGGCGGATTTCTTAAGGTGAAGCCGGTAATCAGACTCGGGAATGTAATAAAAGGCCTTAAGAAATCATTGCCCGAAAGATACCACAACCTTATCCCGATGAACGAAAAGGCCCTGGAAAGGGGTATGGAAATTATCAGGGAGAAATAATATTAATCCGTCAGCTAAAGCTGACGGCAATTGAGTGGACAAAAGCTGACGGCAACTGAGGTTCTCAGAGAAGCAATGAATTGCCGTTGGCTTCAGCCAACGGATGAGAAGCTTTCTATCCTAGGCCGGGCTTTAGCCCAAAGAGGGACTGAAGTTTAATTTTTCTTCCATAATCCGGTCAGCAAAAGTCCGGTGCAAATTGTCGCCGCAGTACCTATCAGGGTAAACCAGGTCCAGGCTATGGAGGTGAAAAGAATTATGTAGACCATAAGTGCAATACCTGTAAGGAAAGCAGGAATGGCATGCCTGAGCTGAGGTCTTCTGAAAAGTACGCCAAGCAGGAAGGTCCCCAGCAATCCCCCATATGTGAAAGATGCTATCGATAATGCCAGCTCAACAACAGCCTGCGGGCTTCGCATGAACATTATGGCTGATCCGACCAGCAGGATACACCAGACCCCTGTGATTATCCTCGAGATCATAACCTCGTTGGACAGGTTTAACTTCCTGTAATATGGAATTATAAAATCGTACATTGTTGTTGAGCCAAGGGCTGTAATTGAGCTTGAAAGAGTTGACATTGCAGCTGCAAACAGTGCTGCAATAATGAATCCCGAAAGGCCGGTCGGCATCTCCTCAATAATAAATTTAGGAAAGACCTCATCTGATTTGATGTCAGCTCCACCATAGAAAACGAACAGCAGGCTTCCCAGGAAAAGAAACAGAGCGAACTGAAATATTATTATACCCCCTGTGGTAATGAGAGCTTTCTGACTGGCCTTCCGGGAACCGGTTGCCAGAAGCCGCTGAACGATCAGCTGGTCGATCCCGTGCGACGCCATGGAGAGGAAAGCCCCGCCCAGAACGCTGGCAATCAGGGTGTATGGCCTGGAGAAGAAGCCTTTTAATCCCCCCTCAAAAGAGAGATTGAAGACCTCATATTTTCCGGCTTCCGATGCGCTGGCAATCCCGCCAGACAAACCGCCGCTCAGCTCCCCGCTCACGATGATAATTGCCGCAACTGCCCCGGTAATGTAAATCAGCAGTTGCACCATCTCCATCCAGACAACTGATTTCAAGCCCCCCAGGAACGTATAGCTATATGTTATCAGAGCGATTGTAATAATTGACACAACATATATCCACTGGTTTGAGAAATTCTGTCCGATAAACGTCCCCTTCAGTATCAGGGCAAGCGGAATGGCTGTGGCAAAGAGCCTGACACCATCAGCCGCCAGCCTTGTCATCATAAAAACACCTGAAGCCATGTTCTTCATGGGAGTACCAAACCTTTTGGTCAGAAAAGAATATGCCGTTCCCAGTTCCCCTTTAAAGTATGACGGTAGAATAACATAGGCTACGACCACCCTTCCCAGGAAATAGCCAAAGGTGATCTGCAGGAAATTGAGATTCGTAAGATATGCAAGTCCGGGAATGCTAATGAATGTCAGGGTACTGGTTTCAGTGGCCACAATCGAAAAACAGACAACCCACCATGGGATCTTGCGGCCTCCGAGGAAATAATCCTGCGTTGTTGTCTGTTTCCCTGCCAGCCTGATCCCGAACCAGGTTATCCCGGCTAAATAGGCAACTACTATAATTGCATCCAGATAAGTAAAATTCATAACTTGAATAGGTTTGGTTCTCTTTTTGAATTATGATTGGATCTGATTTTTAGTTTTGATCATAGTAACCGGATTGTATCTATTTTTCGTAGAAATGCATATCCTGAATGTACTTCCATACGGCAGGATGGAGGAACCACGACATCTCTTTACCATGCTTTATACCGTTCCTGATAAAGGTTCCTGAAATTTCCATCAGCGGGGCATTCACCTGTTTTACTACAGCTTTTTCAAGGATCGCATCGAGCAGGGGATTTGGTTTTCGTGTCATTCCAGGCCGGGGATAGACATAGATGGGATGGCGTTTCACCAGTTCCCCGGCATTCTTCCATTTATGGAGCGTATGAAGGTTGTCTTCACCCATTACCAGGGAAAACTGGTTATAAGGATACTGTTCTGAAAGCCTTGCAAGCGTATCGATGGTATAAGAGGGAGCCGGGAGCCTGAATTCGATGTCAGAGGCCCTGAACCTGTCGTCGCTGCCAATGGCAAGCTCCACCATGTAGAGGCGGTGGTGACCGGCAAGAAGCATCTCTCTCTTTTTAAGAGGATTATGGGGGCTGACTACAAACCAGATCTCCATGAGATCGGTAAATTCCTTCAGATATCCGGCAATGGCAGTATGCCCTATGTGAACAGGGTTGAACGATCCGAAGTATAAGCCGACTTTAGTCATGTGTTTATCAGAAATTAATCCGGAGTGCCGATGAATCGGGTAACAATATTGTATACACTGTTTTTAGCCTCTTCCAGATTGTCGTTTATGACAATATAGTCGAAATGATGCGCCAACGTAATTTCATAAACTGCCTTTTCAATCCTCATATTGATCTTTGAAGGGCAATCGGTACCTCTCTTTACAAGTCTCCTCTCAAGCTCCCTTATTGACGGCGGCATAATAAATATTGCAACCGCATCTAATCCGTATTCAGCTTTCAGGTGGATACCACCCACCACATCCACATCAAAAATTACATTATTGCCGGAAGCCAGTATCCTCTTCACCTCACTCCTGAGAGTTCCGTACATCAGGCCTTCATATACTTCCTCCCACTCGACAAATTCATTTTCCTCTTCCCTCTTCTTAAATTCGGCGGCTGGCATGAAATAGTAGTCCACACCCTCTTTTTCGTTTTCTCTCGGGGCTCGTGTTGTTGCGGAGACAGAAAATTCAAGGTTCAGCCGGCTTTCGAGCAGATGTTGCACCAATGTTGTTTTTCCTGCACCCGAAGGAGCAGATATGATGACAAGCTTTCCCATCATTAATATTTGTTATTCAATGTATTATTAGAGAATATTCAGCGTTTGTTCCTTTATTTTCTCAAGTTCATCTTTCATCATCACCACAAGTCTCTGTATTGAGGCATCGTTTGCCTTTGATCCTATCGTATTGATCTCGCGGCCAATTTCCTGTGTTATGAAATTAAGTACTTTTCCGTTCGGAGAATCCGAGGCAATTGTCTCAACAAAATAATCACAATGTTTCCGCAACCTCACCTTTTCCTCGTTAAAATCGAATTTTTCGAGATAAAAAATAAGTTCCTGTTCAAACCTGTTTTTATCAATATTTTCGGTCCCGGCATTTTCCACCAGGAGGTTGAGAAGTTTGTCTCTCACCTTTGTGATCCTTCCGGCCTCATGTTTTTCGGTTTCACCGAGGAAGTTAAGAATTTTCTCCAGGCTTGTTTTAAGATCCTTTTCAATTGAGGTTCCTTCTTCAATCCGGTAATTGTCGAGCATTCTTATCGATTCGATCAGCTGTTGCCTTACGAGGTTCCATTCGCTTTCAGGCAGGTCGGCTTTTTCATTTTTGAAAGTGTCGGGCAGTTTCATGATTGCCGGAAGAAACTGATCTTCAATACTTACGTTTAATTCTTCAGCAATTTCCTTAAACTGGGTGTAGTATTTTTTAACCGCTGATTTGTTGATAACCGCGGTCCCCTCATCTTCAAGCGAATCAAAAAAGATTGTAAGATCGATCTTTCCCCGGTCGAGCTTCTGACTGACAAGGTTCCTTATTTCGGGTTCTTTCTCCCGGTAGAGGTAAGGGAGCCTTGTATTCAGATCAAGCTGGCGGGAATTAAGTGACTTTATCTCGATTGTGATTTTTCTTTGCGGCGTTTCAGCAACTGCCTTTCCGAAGCCTGTCATTGATTTTATCATGATGTGGTATCGCTTAAATTCTGTGAAAAGGGCTGAAAGTTAGAAATTATCATCATATTTAACAACTGTCTTCTTTTTCCAACGCCCTGATTTATAATAACCGAACGACAGGGCCAATCCTATGATCCAGCTTGCGGGGATGGACCACCATATGCCTGAAGGCCCTATTTCCCTGGAGAGAAAATATGCTATTGGTACTCTTATAATCCATAGTGAGAAAAGAGAAAAGAACATTGGCCAGACGGTGTCGCCCGCACCTCTCATTATGCCGTTGTAGATGAACATCAGGGTAAAGAAAATATAGAAGAGGCTTACTATGGTAAGATACTGATCTCCCAGCCGGATAACTTCAGTATCGTCTGTGAAGAGTCTCATCAGGTAATTGCCTGAGAACAATATGATAACGGTGGTAAGAATTGTCACGATACCCGACATCCTGACCGTGGAGATGAGTCCTGCCCTGACCCGGTCGTACCTGTTAGCGCCAATATTCTGACCAACGAAGGTTGAGAGTGCCTGTGAAAAGGTCATGGCAGGTATAATTGCCAGGGCATCGAGCCGGCTTGCTACAGAAAAGCCTGCGATCACGTCAGTGCCGAAGGTATTTACAATTCCCATAAGGGCGAGCGCTCCCATTGCGACAAGCGTATGCTGGATACCCGTCGGCAGGCCGATGCGGATACTCTGCCTGAAAACTTCCCTGTCAAACTGGAGTCCGCGGATAGCTATTCTGAGTACTTTATGTGTTTTGTTCACCCATATTATCGCCAGCCCGAAAGCCACTCCGTTGGCGATGAGGGTTGCGTATGCGGCTCCTGCGACTCCCATCTTCAGGACTGCAACAAAAAGGAGATCCAGAACAATATTCAGCAGAGTGGCTATTATCAGGAAGTAGAGCGGGGTTTTGGAGTCACCTAGTCCTCTCAGGACCGCTGTGGTACCGTTATAGCCGAAGAATATTACTATGCCTGACATAAAGATCCGGAGGTATTGTGTGGCCTGGGGCATCAGTTCTTCCGGAAGGCCAAGCAGGCGCAGGAGCGGTGCGCTGAAAATCAATCCTGCAACTGATGCCACAGCGCCGGCCAGCATACTGTAAATGTACATTGTGTCGATCGCACGTCTTACCTTCAGAAGATCGCCTGCGCCGAAGTACTGGGAGATAATGATCATGGTCCCGGTAACAATGCCAATGATCATTGAAACCATTACGAATATTATCGGGAAAGCTGCTCCCACTGCTGCCAGGGCCTCTTTCCCCACAAAATTTCCTACTACAAAGCTGTCGACAACATTGAATAGTTGCTGGAACACATTTCCGATGAGCATCGGAGCAGCGAACTGAAAAATCAGCTTTCCTTCATTTCCTGTGGTGAGATCCTTCATCTGGCAATTCGCGGATCAGTAAAGGAAATCATTTACGTCAGATATTCAAAAAAGTTCAGAGCCTTTCAAGTTCAACGGTAAAATGCCTCAGGATAGGAGCCTCTTTGACAATTCGTACTCCCCTTTTTATGCTGTCCCGTCTTTTGAATACATTACAGACAGCGGCCGCAACATAATCCATATGTGCTGTTGAATATACCCTGCGCGGTATCGCCAGCCTTACAAACTGGCGGGACGGGTACCTGTTCTCTCTTGTTACGGGATCTCTGTCGGACATAAGAGCTCCCACTTCAGAGCTCCTTATGCCTCCTTCTGTATATAGTTCTATTACCAGGGTCTGTGCAGGAAATTCTTCGCGGGGTATGCCGGGGAAGAATTTTCCGCCGTCAATGAATACCGCATGTCCTCCAAAGGGCTCCAGCACCGGTACACCGCAATCCTTAAGCTTTGAACCGAGGTACTCAACCTGGCCGATCCTTGCTTCAAGCCAGGGGAATTCCGTTCCTTCGTAAAGGCCGGTAGCAAGTGCTTCCATATCGCGACCGGACATGCCACCATAGGTTGTAAATCCCTCATAGATAATATTATAAGCTGAAGCCCTTTCATAGAGGGCTTTATCCCTGAATCCTATGAAACCGCCCATATTCACGATCGCATCCTTCTTGGAACTCATTGTCATTCCGTCTGCATATGAGAACATTTCACGTACGATTACCCTGATATCCTTATGCGCGTAACCCTCCTCCCTGGTTTTAATGAACCAGGCATTCTCGGCAAACCGGGCCGAGTCGATAAAAACCTTGACTCCGTATTTGCCGGCGAGCCTGTGAACTTCCCTGAGATTTTCCATACTGACAGGCTGTCCCCCGGCACTGTTATTTGTTATTGTCATAACTATGCATGGGATCTTTTCCGGCGGATTTCCGGCCAGTACCTGTTCAAGCTTCCTTATATCGGCATTCCCTTTGAACGGGTGCCATGCCGAAATGTCTGATGCTTCATCTGCAGGACAATCGACTGCTTTTGCTTTCCTGAATTCAATATGTCCCTTCGTTGTGTCGAAATGTGAATTTCCCGGAATTACATCTCCTTCCTTCACAAGTGCGGAAAACAGTACATTTTCGGCTGCCCGCCCCTGATGAACAGGAAGACAGTATTCAAATCCTGTAATTTCTTTTATCGCTTCTTTCATCCTGAAAAATGAGAGTGAGCCTGCATAACTTTCATCGCCCTTCATTAATGCTGACCATTGCATGTCACTCATGGCCCCGGTGCCTGAATCAGTCAGAAGATCGATAATCACCTGATCCGACCTCAGGCTGAAGAGATTGTATGAAGCATCACTAATCCATTTTAACCGCTCTTCTTTTGTGCTTTTGTATATCTTTTCGATCATTTTGATCTTAAATGGCTCAATATATGGTAAGTCCATAGCTAAATAATTATTTTTAAAAACTTATACTGGAAAGGGTAATCGACTGAAATTTTATATCAGGCTGGTAATGCTTCAGGAGCTTCTGGCAAAATGATCCCTGTTTTTGATATTTCTGTATATATCAAACGGGAATTTTTCCGTTATGAGAGTACTCAGCATTAAGCCTGAAGATTTGTTATTGCAAAAATAACGGTATTTTGCGACAATTTCAAAAAGAGTATGAAAAGGGAACCAAAAGTTTTATTGTCTATAATCTTTGTTGTAAGTTTCTGTATGTCCGGCTATTCACAGCAGAGAGTAATAGATGCCGGATCAGATATTGCAATTATTGATTCACTTGTCCGCAAGGGAGTGATATTTGATGAAGGAAAGCCGGCTCCGCAAATAGAAATGACCCGTGAACAGGCTATGGAATTTCTTATGAAGAAATACCAGCCTCAACAGTGGAATAACCTGATCCATCCGTTCCGCACTGCTATAGGCAGGCTGATTGATGAAGTTTCTTTGCCTGTATTTGACTCTACAAAACAATACCTGATCAGATTTCCTTATGACTCTATTTCCATACCCTGGTACAGGTTTTATGTCTGGGAACCTGTAATGGTAAAGGCACCGGAGCAATCTTCCGTTTTGACGGACACTCTTCAGGTGCCGGAACCCGTTGATATTTCTGCGGTACAGGATTCTGCCGGGATCAGAATATTCCCTGTTCTCCGGCAGGAACCTGCTGATGTATTATCGAAGAGGTTAAGGGATACTACTTTTCTTATAATGGTTGATACTCTCAGGCAAGTTTCATCAACTCACCCGCGATTCCCGTTCAGATACTACAATCATCCATACCAGGCTGATTCAATAAGGGTTGCAGTCCGTCAGCTTATTGATTATCTTGAAGCCAGGGATTCAAGCATCATATATTTTACCGGAATACGGGACGACGCTGTTCCTGTCTGGATCAATTCCCGGTCGGGGGATGCGGTTCGTTTCTGGCTGAAAAATGAACTTTACGATTCAGTTACTGTATGGATCGGAAATCCGGCAAGGAATACAATCGGACTTTATCTTGAGCAGGGGGTTAACTTCAGGCGGCCCGTTATGCAGGGCAATTATGCCGGTCCGAGCGTGGTTTTTCAGTCACCCGACAGAACCAGGCTTATGGATGTAACGAAAATTGCAATCAAGCAGGAGTTCTGGAAGCTCCGGACTGAGTCGGCATTCACTCTTAATCAAGCCTCCGTGACGAACTGGGTGAAGGGAGGTGAAAGCAATATATCATTCTCCTCTGATATTACATGGTATGCTGACTATAATAATAAGCCTCTGAAGATCTCGTCAAACAATTTTGCAAGGCTTAAATACGGGCTTATGGTCACAGGCTTTGGTGAGAACAGGGATGTCAGAAAAAACCTTGATCTTCTTGAAACCAATTCCAAGCTAAATCACAAAGCCTTCGGAAAATTTGACTTCAGCGGCATAATGCTCTTCAAAACACAGCTGGCAGCCGGATATAATTATCCCAACGATTCGGTACCTGTTTCAAAATTCCTGAATCCCGCCATACTTACCGTTGGTCTAGGACTCGATTACAAACCCGATAAGAACACATCCATTAACTTTTCTCCATTCTCCTATAAGGGAACTTTTGTGCCGGACACCGCCGGGATCGACCAGACAAAATATGGTATTCCCGCTGACAGAAGGTCAAAAAATGAACCGGGTGCCAGCTTTTTGATATCCAACAAGTTTAACCCACGGAAGAATATATCAGTCACGAACAGGTTACAGCTTTTTACCAATTATATCAACAATCCTCAGAATATTGATGTAGACTGGGAAGTTATCATTTCTGCAAATCTTAACTGGTTTACAGACGTGAGGCTGAATACCCATCTGATCTTCGATGATGATACAAAAACAGTGGTGCGGGACAAAGAGAAGAATCCTGTTTTATTGCCCGACGGCACTCAGAAGAAGACAGCCCGTATACAGTTCAAGGAGTTGCTGGGATTCTCGTTTGTCTTCAGGTTTTAAAGCTGTTTCTGGTAGATCCTGAATCTTTTTATCACCCGGCCGTTAAACCTTTCAACCTCGGCTCTCATCTTCAGGTTATCCTCGAGTATCAGATGACTGTCAATGAGTGTCATCTTGTGTCTGACCGCCGACTCGTACATTTTCACGGCCATAAGGACATCAACCCCCTGCCCTCTGTACGCTTTTTTTATACCTCCTATCATCAGCATCAGTCTTTTTGAGGTCTTTAATTCTTTGAGGATCCTGAAGATCCCGAAAGGAAAGAACTTCCCGTTGCAAGCCTTGATACCCATACTGACGTCCGGCATGGCGATCACAAACCCTACCAGTTCCCCATCCTTTTCCACTACTTTGATGAAATTTGGGTCGAGTATGGGCAGATATCTTTTTGCCAGATCCTTTTTCTCCTTATCGTTAAGAGGCACGAACCCATAGATTTCCGAAAAGGTGTCATTCATCAGTTCCAGTACCGGGATAATGTATGGGCTGATCTCCTTTTTTGACCTGAATTCAATTATTCTGAATTCGCCGGCCCGTTCAAGCCTGCTGTAGACCCTGCTGTAAAGCTCAGGAAGCTTATCAGGTGTCTCTATCAGGTAGTTGACAAGGTCGACCTCTTTGACATAGCCTTCCCATTCGATCATCCTGGGCATATATGGCGAATTTGTTGTAGTCGTCATAATCTGGGGATATTCAAACCCTTCTATCTGAAATCCCTGAGGATCTTTTTCCGAGAAACCGAGAGGACCGACAATTTTTGTGACCCCCCTTTCCTTTACCCACTCTTCAACTTTTGAAATAAGTGCATGCACAATCTCCCGGTCCTCATAGCACTCCATGAAGCAGAACCGCCCGTGATTCTCATTATGAATTGAATTATACCTGTTGTTGAGAAGCCCCATGATCCTTCCTGCCGGTTTCTTGCCACGGTAGGCGAGATACATTACAGCTTCGGCATACTGAAAGGATTTGTTCCTGTTTTTGTCAAACAATTCCCATTCATCCATGTAAATTGGCGGCAGCCAGTCAGCTTCATCTTTATGGATCTTAGCCGGCAGACAGATAAAATCGCGCAGGTCTTTTTTTGTAATTACCTCTTTAATAATTATTTCCCCCATTACTAGAATTTTAGAACTACCAAGTAACAAAAAAAGTATTATATCGGCAACATGCAGAAAAAAATCCGAATCATCGGAAGCTCAGGATCAGGTCAAATATGACGAAGAAGGCAAAAACCAGACTTGCGATCCCATTTGTTGTTCCAAAGGCCAGGCCAACCCTGCTGAGATCATCAGGCTTTACTATGCTGTGCTGATAGATAAGAAGGGCGCTGAACAGAAAGGCCCCGGTCCAGAAAAGAAGACCTGCATATCCTGCAAAGCCGGCGGCAAGTACAAAGCCAAATGTCAGTATATGCAGAACGACCGAAACAAAAAGCGCCTTTCTGAGCCCAAATGCTGAAGGCAGGGAATGAAGCCGGTTCTCCCTGTCGAACTGATCGTCCTGCAAGGCATAGATAATATCAAACCCGCTTACCCAGGTAAGGACTATAAGGGAATAGATTACCGGGAGCATCGCGAAAGATCCTGTAACAGAGATATATGCACCTATTGGGGCCAGGCTTAATCCGAGTCCGAGAATGAAATGACAAAGAAATGTGAACCTTTTTGACAGGGAATAACCGAGAATTATCAACAGGGCCACGGGAGACAGGAATAGAGTCAGCCTGTTTATCAGACCCGCGGAAAGAATAAAAAGCCCTGCATTTACCGCCACAAACAAAGCCGCAGCCTTCGGTTTAATCTTACCAGCAGGTATCTCCCTGTTACTCGTCCTTGGATTTTTTGCGTCGAAGTTCTTATCCGCAAGTCTGTTAAAGCCCATGGCGGCGTTGCGGGCAAAAATCATGCAGAGCACTATAAGCAGTATCAGGCGAAGGCTGAATTGCTGGTCCGGCTGTGTAACTGCCAGAGCGAAGCCGATCAATGCGAACGGCATGGCAAACACGGTATGACTGAACCTGACCAGTGAGAAATACCCGGCAACTGAATTCTTCAGACGGCCCATGACCAGAAGAGCTTTATTTTTCTGTTAATATCAGCGGATCTGTGCACCGAGTTCCTTTGTGAAAGTGGCGGCAAGATTATTCATCACCTTATCTATAATCTTGTCAGTCAGGGTTTTATTATCATCTCTCAGTATGAAGTTCAGGGCATACGATTTCTTGCTCTTTCCAAGGGTTTCACTTTCGTACACATCGAACAAGCCAACATCGCGGAGTAAATTCCTCTCGGTCCGGAACGCCAGTTCCCGTATCTGTGAGAATCTGACGTCGCGGTCGAGCAGGAGAGCCAGATCACGTCTTACCCAGGGATATTTCGGCAACTCCCTGAACAGGATAGTCTGCTTTTTTATCAGTTTAAACAGCAGATCCCATTCAATGTGCGCATAATATACATCCTGGCCTATATCGAACTTCGTCAGGTACGTTCCTGATACGCGTCCTGCCTCGGCAAGCAGTTTATTGTTACTGTACCAGGCAATTGATTCGGAGAAAAAGCCCTTACTGCTCTCCCCCCAGGTGAGTGAGCCGGGATCGATTCCCACCCTTCCGAGGATCATTTCAACAGCCGATTTGGCGTGGTAAAAATCTGTCGGGTTTGTCTTATGATTCCAGTTCTCCCTGCCTGAATCGCCCGACATAAAGATATCGAGGGCAAGTTTTTCGAGGTAATTGTCCGTGACATCTGATGATGTGCCGGATCTTTTCCTGAAATAGCAGTTCCCGAATTCATAGAACCTGAGATCTGCCGATTGTCTGTTGATATTCCTGCTTAACGATGAGAGGCCGCCAAAAAGAAGGGATTGTCTCATGGCATTAAGATCATTACTGAGAGGATTGGCCAGTCTGACAATCTGATCATCCATAAAATCGGGATTTCCCTCATACCAGGAAGCCGGATTCAGTGAGTTGCACATTATTTCATAAAAACCGTTCGAAGTAAGAAGATCTGAAATGGTGTTTACTGCAATCTCTTTATCGGGTTTTTCTGTATATGTAAGGGTAGAGTTGACATGATTGTTTATCTCAACACTGTTGTACCCGTAAATCCGAAGTATCTCTTCTGTCACGTCAGCCTCCCGGTGAACATCAACCCGGTAGGCAGGTATCTCAAGCAAAAGCCTGTCACCCTCCTCTTTCCTGACGATTATATCAAGCAAGTGAAGGATTTTTTTTATAACTGAATGGTCAATCTTTTTCCCTATCAGCCGGTCGATATTCCTGTAAGAGACCTCAATTATTGCATTCTCGATTTTTTCCGGATAGATATCAACTATATCGGATGAGATCTTTCCTCCCGCAACCTCTTTTATGAGCATGGCTGTTCTCCTGAGTGCCCATGAAGTGATATTTGGATCGGCCCCTCTCTCAAACCTGAATGAGGCATCAGTCTGTAATCCATGTCTTTTTGAAGTTTTGCGGATCGAAACGGGATTGAAATAGGCACTTTCAAGAAAAACACTCCTTGTTGCCGCTGTCACTCCTGATCTGATCCCGCCGAAAACACCTGCAATACACATGCCTTCAGATTCATTGCAAATCATCAGGTCTTTTGACGACAGGCATCTTTCGTTCCCGTCGAGTGTAACAAACCTGCTCTTATCAGGAAGATTTTTTATTATAACTTTCCTGCCCTCTATCCTGTCGGCATCGAATGCATGCAAGGGCTGCCCGGCTTCGTGCTGTACATAATTGGTTATATCAACTATATTATTGATCGGGTGCTGGCCTATGGCACGCAGGCGATTTTTCAGCCAGCCGGGTGATTCACCGACGGTTACTCCACTGATGGTTATACCAGTATAACGCGGGCAATCAATGAAATTTTCAACAACTACTTCGTATGGATTATCAGTGTTATCGGGCTTGAAACTTTCGACAGACGGAAGCAGGGCTTTCTTATCAGAACCTTCATTAATAGTAAGATAAGCAGCAAGGTCACGGGCAACGCCAAAATGGGAGCCACTGTCAATCCTGTTTGGAGTTAGTCCGATCTCAAAAACGAAATCCTTTTCAACACTGAAGTATTCAGATGCAGGCGTTCCCGGAACAGCTCCGGCGTCGAGTACCATGATTCCTTCGTGCGATTCACCTATTCCAAGCTCATCCTCGGCACAGATCATCCCTTCCGAAAGCTCTCCCCTGATACGTGACTTTTTTATTTCAAGGATTTCTTTCCCCTTATGCACGGACGTGCCTGCAGTGGCAACAGGAACCTTCTGCCCCTCAGCAACATTGTGAGCTCCGCACACAATCTGCAGGGGTTCCGGGCCTCCGATATTCACTGTTGTAACAATTAGTTTGTCTGCCGACGGGTGTTTTTTACAGGTCAGTACTTCACCAATAACGACGCCCTTTAAACCTCCTCTTACCGACTCCCACTCCTCCGTCCCCTCAATCTCGAGGCCGACAGCAGTCAATATTTCAGCAATTTTTAAGGGTTCATGGTCGATTTTCAGGTAATCCCTGAGCCAGTTGTATGAAATCTTCATTTCACGATCATTCTGAATAGTTATTTTCCAAGAGTGCAAAAGTAAGAAAATAAAAAAGTATTGAGAAGTATCCCTGCTTTTTTCACGGAAACGGTATTTGTCTATCTTTGTAAATCAATAATTTTTCAAATGACTTCAGACACCGGCGATAGACTGATTTTACTGACAAACGATGACGGGCTCTATGCAACAGGGCTCAGGACGCTTCTGGAAGTGATGGAGGAATACGGGAAGGTGGTGCTGGTATCAACCGTCGAAAGCATGTCGGGAATGTCACAGGCGTTGACGGTAAAGACCCCGTTAAGGATAAGACTGGTCGACGAAACCGACAGGCACAGGATCTATGCCTGCAACGGAACACCAGCAGACGGGGTTAAGCTTGCTGTGAACCAGTTGCTTGATCGTCAGCCCGATTGGGTGGTTTCCGGAGTAAACCACGGGGCGAATGCTTCGGTAAGTGTACTCTATTCCGGTACAATGGCCGCTGCGATAGAAGGCTGCCTGTATGGCATAAACTCGGTGGGATTTTCCCTGAACAGCTTTTCAAGAAGTGCGGATTTTACCGTCTGTAAAAAATACATCAGGATAGTAATGGACAGAGTGATCTCAGAACCTCTCCCGGCAGGTGTGTGCCTTAACGTGAACATGCCGGCTGTTGCAGAAAGCGAGATCAGGGGCATAATGGTCTGCCGGCAGGCAAAGGGTAACTGGAAAGAGGAATTCGAGAAGAGGAAAGATCCGATGGGAAAAACATATTACTGGCTGACCGGCCTGTTCAATAATCATGAGCCTGAAGCAACCGATACCGATGAGTGGGCCCTGGCAAATAATTTTGTCTCGGTGGTGCCTGTGACTATCGACATGACTGCTTATGGCTATATTGATAAACTTAAAGAACGGTTTGCTAATGACCCCAACGGAAAAATATGACAAACTGATTATCGGCCTGGCTACAGGTTTTCTTCTGCCATTTGTTACCGGCCTTATAGTATATCTGTTTTCACATGGCGAAAGAAATGTGATAACATACATGGAGCGGATCATTAATGCCAATATATTAACTCATGCCCTGTCGCTCTCGGTATTCCCGAATCTTTTCCTTTTCCTTGTTTACAACCGACTTGACATGCTGAAAGCTGCCCGCGGGGTTGTCGGCATTACAATGTTGTGGGCCGTCATTGTTTTTGCTGTAAAATTTTTAAGATGAGGTACTTCATTATTGCCGGAGAGCAATCCGGCGACCTTCATGGCTCAAATCTGGTAAAAGGTCTTCAGAAAGCTGATCCGGATGCGGTAATCAAAGGCTGGGGCGGAGATCTTATGGAAAATGCCGGAATGACCCTGCTGAACCATTACAGTAGTACCGCTTTCATGGGATTTGTTGTCATTCTCAGGAACCTGGGCAGAATATTAAAAAACCTCACGCTCTGCAAAGAACATATAGCTGAATTTAATCCCGATGCAGTGATACTGATCGACTACCCGGCCTTCAACCTGAGGATAGCTGAATTTGCCAGGGAAAGAGGGTTTAAGGTCTATTATTATATCTCGCCAAAACTGTGGGCCTGGAAAGAGAACCGGGTGAAGAAAGTAAAACAGTTTGTTAACCGCATGTATATAATATTCCCGTTCGAAGTCGCATTTTATAAAAAGCATGGAATTGATGTTGAATACCTGGGCAATCCCCTTGTGGATGAGATTGAGGGCAGGATAAAATCTGCCGGAGAAAAAACCGGTCCGAAGAATCAGGATAAAACAGGTCATAAACCTGTAATTGCCCTTCTGCCCGGAAGCCGGAAGCACGAGGTCTCCCATATTCTTCCGCAGATGCTCAAAGTGATTCCTCATTTTCCGGATTATCAGTTTGTCATTGCCGGGGTCAGGAACCTTCCGGATCAGCTTTATCAGAAGATCATCGACGGCAGACCTGTTATTCTTGCAAGGGAAGAAACCTATAACATATTAAATTCTGCCGGGGCTGCGTTAGTAACATCAGGCACTGCAACCCTCGAGGCAGCGCTTCTTGGCACTCCTCAGGTCGTTTGCTATAAGGGCGATTTTTTTTCGGCTCTTATTGCGTGGATGCTGATAAGGGTGAAGTTCGTCTCGCTGGTTAACCTGATTCTGGGCTATGAGGCGGTGAGGGAACTTCTGCAGTATTCCCTTAACGGGAAGAATCTTGTGAAAGAACTGAAGTCTGTGTTGCCGGGAGGAGCAAGGAGAGATAAGATGTTGTCGGATTACAGCCTGCTGAAGGAAAAACTTGGGCCTTCGGGTGCATCGGTGAGAGTGTCAGAAGATATGGTGAAAAGGCTGGGGGAAGAGCGAAGACGGATGAATGAAGGAAGTTGGCAGTAGACAGTTGGCATAAGAAGATAAGGATATTATTGCCCTTCGCTCCCCGCCCCCTGCCCTCTGCTATGATCTCTGTAATTTGTATGTAATATTGAATGAGATATTTCGCGCTTATATTGTTAATATTTTCAGGAACAGTACTCCTGAAGGGGCAGGTGCGGATAAGGTTATTTGCCAGCCAGAGCCCCGGATCGGTGATTTTCAGGGTGACGGCTGGCAGTTATTCAATGACAGATGCAAACGGCAACCCTTTGGTAGTCAATACCGGAGAGCCCGTCTTAATCAGCCGGTTCGGTGAAAGAGTTGCAATGAAAGTCCGGAACAGGGAGGGATATGTGTACGATACACTTAAAATAGAGGGATTGACCGGTAAGGATAATTTTTCGCTCAGCATTAACGGATCTATTCCGTTATTGAGAGTATACAGCGGCGATCTTCACTGCTACTATGATCTTGACAATATTCTGTTGATAAACGTCTGCAATGTTGAAGAATATATAGCTGGCGTCGTCAGAACAGAAGGAGGTGACGGAAGAAACAGCGAGTATTTCAAAACTCAGGCAGTGCTGGCAAGAACATATTTGTTCAGGTATTTTGAGAAGCATGCGATGGATAATTTTAATTTATGTGATGATACTCATTGCCAGGCTTTTAATGGGGTGAACACCAGTCTGGCGATAACCAGCGCAGTGGAAGCGACAAGAGGACTGGTGGTATTGGGCGCCGACAGTGCCCTCATCAGTCCTGCATTTCATTCCAATTGCGGAGGAGAGACTGCTCTGGCCGAGGATGTCTGGCTTTCAGGTCAGCCATACCTGAAAAAAGTGAAAGATCCACACTGCACCTCTTCGGGTAATGCAACCTGGCAAAAACGAATTTCATTGTCAGACTGGATAGCCTATCTGAAAAAGTCGGGTTACAGCGGGAGGTCAGATAATCCCGGTATATTTGCTTTTTCCCAGCCTTCACGAGTATACGATTACAGGGCAGGCTCTTTCGCATTACCGCTGAAACAGATCAGAAACGATTACGGCCTGAGATCAACCTTCTTTTCGGTGATTGTTGAAGGTGATTCTGTTTTATTGAAGGGGAGGGGGTATGGTCATGGTGTGGGACTCTGCCAGGAGGGAGCAATGGCAATGGCACTTAAAGGATCTGATTACAGGAAAATAGTAGATTTTTATTATAATGGTGTAATAATCTCGGACATTGAAAATGCCCGTAAACCGGAAAAAGTTTTATTATCAGGAATTAATAAATCTAAGGCAGGCAGTAACCAGTAACAAGCAACCTAAACTAAAAATATGCTGTCAATCTTCAGAAAAGAGATAAACGGATTCTTCAGCACTCTGACAGGATATTTTGTCATTATCGTGTTCCTGCTGATTAACAGCCTCTTCATGTGGGTTTTTCCCGGAGAATGGAACATACTCGACAGCGGGTATGCGGGCCTCGATACACTCTTCTTCATATCTCCCTGGGTCTTCCTGTTTCTGGTACCCGCAGTCACAATGAGGATGATCGCTGAAGAAAAGCGCCTCGGAACAATTGAGCTGCTCTACTCAAAACCGGTAACCGAGAGAGGAATTGTTTACGGCAAATTCATTGCAGCCGTTTCGCTGGTCCTGCTGGCATTGATACCCGGCATTATTTACTATATCTCGGTTGTTCATCTTGGCGAAATACCCGGAAATATTGATAAGGGAGGAACCCTTGGCGCGGTTATCGGTTTGTTCTTCCTGGGAGCCGTATATGCCTCAGCAGGAATATTTGCATCATCACTTACGGATAATCAGGTGATTGCGTTTATTGTTTCAGTATTGTTCTGTTTCTTTTTGTTTATGGGATTTGATCTTGTTGCATACCTCCCGGGCTTGAAAAACATTGATGAATTCGTTATCGGCCTCGGGATCAATGAACACTATAAATCGATGAGCAGGGGTGTGATTGATGTGAGAGATATAGCATATTTTGCGGCAGTAGTGATACTGTTCAATGAAGCTTCCAGTCTCGTACTGCTGTCGCGCAAATGGAGGTAAAGAGATATTGACTTATGACTGAAAGAGAGGACATCAGGATTATAAGAAAGAGGAGCTGGATTCAGTTTCTCCTTATCAGTACCACCCTTATCCTGTTATCATATCTGGTGTCATTTCTCAGGATCAGGATCGATCTTACGGAAGAGAAAAGATATACTCTTTCAGGGGTAACTCACAACATTCTCCGGGACGTTAAGAACGATATTTACATTCAGGTTTATCTCGACGGTGAGATACCGGTCCCTCTTAAAAGACTCAAAAGATCGGTCCGCGAAATGCTGGATGAATTCAGGATTGCTTCCCGCCGGAAGATAGACTATGAATTTATTAATCCTGCCGGCACCCGCGACGCCGCTCAGCGCGAGGCTCACTTTAAGGCTCTTTACGACAAGGGATTAAATCCTGTCAACATAATGGCAGATGATACCGAAGGAGGTTCAACCCGGAAAATCGTTTTTCCCGGCATGATCGTGAACTATAACGGGATTGAGGTGCCGGTCAACTTTCTGAAAAATAACAGTTCATTCTCATATGAGCAGAATATTCTTAACTCCATTGAATCTCTTGAATATGAGATGATTCAGACGATATCTACCCTGAGCTCAGATACTGTTTACAAGGTCGCCTTCATCGAGGGTCATGGTGAAATCCCTGAAATTGAAGTTGCTGATATTACATTTAATCTGGCCAGATTCTTCACCATCGACCGGGGTGTTCCCGGCGGAAGGCCGGGGATACTTGATGATTACGCCGCAATTATTATTGCAGGCCCTGAAAAGGAGTTCTCCGAAGCCGACAAGTTCGTGATTGATCAGTATATCATGAATGGCGGAAGAGCATTATGGCTCTTCGAAGAGGTGGACGTAAACGCTGACAGTCTTGCTTATGGCAGAACTGCAGCTCTCTACCGGCCGCTTAACATAGAAGATCAGCTTTTCAGATACGGGGCAAGGGTCAACCCTTCAGTGATTCAGGATCTTGAATGCATGATAATCAGGCTTACGGTTATGACGGAAGGGGTGCGTCAACAGGTGGTTCAGGCACCATGGATTTATTATCCTCTTCTGATACCTTCACCCGGCCATCCTGTAACAAGACACCTCAACAGGGTAAAGGGAGAATTCACGAACTATATTGATACCGTTGGCCTCGACAGCAGGATAGGAAAGAGCATCCTTCTCTATACCTCCTCTTTTACGAGGACCCTCCAGCCTCCGTTCATGATAAGCCTGAAAGAGGCTGAACAGGTTCCGGACGAAAGAGAGTTCAACCGATCAAACCTGCCGGTGGCAGTGCTTCTTGAAGGCGTTTTCCCGTCTGCCTTCCGCAACAGGATGACCACCCACCTCCATTCGGAAAAAAACCTTGATGTGAAGAATGAAAGTGTTCCCACCAAAATGATAGTGGTAGCGGACGGAGATATAATCCGGAATGAGGTTCGCCGGGCAGGCAATACAGAAACCCCTCTTCCCCTGGGACAGGACAAATACACAGGGGAAGTTTTTGGCAACAGGGATTTCATAATTAATTGCATGAATTATCTTGTTGATGACAACGGCCTTATGGATCTCAGGTCCAGGGAGCTCAGGCTCCGTCTGCTCGATGGACCCGGAATAAGGAAAGATCGTAAAAAATGGCAGTTAATCAATCTTGCAGGGCCGGTTCTGATCGTAATTCTTTCAGGAACCCTGTATGGATACCTGCGCAGACGATTGTATACAAAACGCTGATAGTGAAAATTAAATTAATATACTTCCTTTTCTTCCTGATAGTAATCCTGGTCGTCATTTTCCTGTTAAGGGACCGTTCACCATTTGGCAGGAGCAATATTTCCTTTGCCGTAGAACCGGAAAAAGAAATCACAGCCATCGAGTTAAAGGATAGTGAAAAACGGCTCCTCCTTGAGAAACATGGAGACGATTGGTTAATAAATGGCTCCGGCGAAGCACGAAAAAGCAGTATCTACTTCATTACCAGGATACTGAATGGCATCAGGATCAAATCGCCAGTCTCAGAGGAGCTTTATAAAACCGAGGTTGCTGAAAAAGAGCTGATTCCCGTTAGAGTAAGAGTTTATGAGAGGAGCAGGGTTGTAGGATCATTTTATGTATATAAGACCGGCTCAAATACTTATGGCAACATTATGAAAACCCGCGAGAGGTCGAAGCCGTTCATCGTCCACTTGCCGGGCTATGAGGGTGAGATTGGGTCCGCATTTACCCTCAATGAATTATACTGGCAGCCCTATACAGTTTTTAATATCCTGCCATCTGAGATTGCCTCAGTTACACTCGAGAATTTCAGAGACACCACTTCTTCGTTCACTATCCGGAAGAATGTCAATTTCTATACTCTTTCAGATCTTTCAGGAGAGCTTGCCGGATGGGACACATCCCGGATCACGCGTTATCTTTCCTATTTTATCAGGATCCCCTTCGAGAGCTGGGCATTTGAGGCCGGGACTGATGACAACCGGTTTATTGTGCCGGCAGACCAGCCGGTTTACAGGATTACCGTGAACAGGACCGACGGCTCGCAGAAAAGCCTTACTATAACTGAAAGGATAATAAAAGAGAACGGCATGGAGAGAACAGATACCGACCGGGTATGGGGAAAAACCGATAATCATGATGACTTGTTCATTATGAGGTACTTTGATCTGGACCCTCTCCTTAAAAAGAAATCTTATTTCTTCCCTGATTAATATTTTAATTTGAGGATAAGAGTTTTTTTTGTAATATTGATAGTCTGGAACTGGACCCTTCGGCGGTCTCAGTTCAATGGACCGAAGAGGCTTAAAGATTTAAATTTGTTTAATAAAAACCTTAACACCAGATAAATATGAAATTTGTTGTATCAAGCACCGAACTTCTTGGTCATCTTCAGGCGATAAGCCGGGTAATAAGCTCAAAGAACAGCCTTCCCATTCTTGATAATTTTCTTTTTAACCTCTCAGGGAACGACCTCGAGATTACTGCATCTGATCTTGAGTCCACACTGATTACCAGGATGAAGCTTGAAAATGCGGATGGCGACGGAATTATTGCACTTCCTGCAAAAATATTGCTGGAGACACTCCGTGAATTTTCCGTTCAGCCCCTGGCATTTGATATCAATCCCGGCACACTTGCGGTTGAGATAAGTTCGGAGAACGGCAAATTCAATGTTATGGGTCAGAATGGCATAGATTTTCCTGCCCTTCCCTCGATTAAGAAAGAAAAGAAGTTTTCTTTCGGAATCAATGCAGATGTATTGCTGGCAGGCATAAACAAAACTCTCTTTGCCACTGCTGATGATGAATTACGCCCCGTAATGGGAGGGATCTTTATTGAAGCCTCGGAAAGCAATATAACTTTTGTAGCATCCGATGCCCATAAGCTGGTAAGGTATCAGAGAGCAGACGCAAACGCCGACAGCAACGCCTCATTTATTTTACCCAAGAAACCTGCCTCACTCCTTAAGATTATTCTGCCGAAAGAAGAAGGCCAGGTATCTGTTGAGTTTGATGATAAGAACGCTTTTTTCAGCCTGAACGACTACAAGGTTGTGTGCCGGCTGGTCGAAGGCAACTACCCTAATTATAACTCGGTCATACCCAAGAACAACCCGCG